>NZ_AKIX01000038.1:0-90712 GCF_000282075.1 Brevibacillus sp. BC25 | reverse complement strand
CCGCCGTTACAAGGAAGCAGGCGTGGATATTTTCCATATATCCAGCGGCGGGGAAGGACCGATTGGTTCAGCAGGCCGTCCAGGTGTTCATCCTGGTTATCAAGTACCATTGGCACGCGCAATTAAGCAGGCACTGGATGTACCAGTCATTGCAGTCGGCAACCTCGATGATCCAAAAGTGGCGGAAGCATCGATTGGCAATGGCGATACGGATTTGGTAGCAGTCGGCCGCGGCATGCTGCGTGATGCTTATTGGGCACTGCATGCGATTCATGAGCTGTCGGCGGATGAGTTGCAGCCACCGAAGCAATATTCAAGAGCGTTTTAATCGGGTAAAAGAGCGATGGGCTTTCCTTTCGACTGCATGAGTCGGAGGAGAGCCCTTTTTTACGGGGAGTCCCTTGACACTTTTTTACAGTCGGTTTAAGATAAATGTCAGTCAGTACTGACAATCAATTTCGGGAATGAGGATAGCAATGAGCAGCAGCAAAAGTCTTACAAGCAGCGAAAAACTGATGATAGCCGCAATCGATCTCATCGCGGAAAGAGGCTACAACGGCGTAACCACGCAAGAAATTGCCACTGCGGCAGGATTGAGCGAGAAGACGTTGTTTCGTCACTTCGGCAGCAAGCGGAATTTGCTCGAAAGCGCCTTTGACCGTTATCATTACACGGAAGGACTGACAAAGCTTTTCACGGAGAAGCTTGTGTGGGATTTGCGCGAGGATTTGTTTTTAATCAGCCGAACGTATCACGAAATGATGAACCGCAATCGGAAAATGATTTTGATTAGCATTAAGGATGAGGCCCATTTGCCCGGTTTCCGCGAGCGGACCCAAAAGCACCCGCGACAGTTGATGGTACTGTTTACAGATTACTTCAAAGAGATGGGCAAAAAGGGCAAGATGATCCAAACGAATCCGGAAGCACAGGCGACTGCCTTCATGGTCATGAATTTCGGGGCGTTTTTGAACGATCTGGATGGCACTAGCAATTTTTCAGGGGTATCCCTAGATGCATTTATCGAAGAGAGTGTAGAGGTTTTCGCTAGGGGTTTGACTCCCTAGTTTTTTTACCACTCGAATGTCAGTCAGTACTGACAGTCAATCTATGAATAACAAAGTGAAGGGGAAGATGCGGCATGGAAGCGACAAAAACGCAGCAAAACAGGGACATATTAATCCGGATATTGATGTTTACCTTGGTCATTTCCTCCATGAGTGCTTTGGTGTTTAACATTGCACTCCCCGAAATTAGCAAGGAGTTTGGTTTGAGCATAGCGCAGGTGAGCTGGCTATCGACCGCATATGGATTGTTATACGCGATCGGAACCGTGACGTATGGTAAACTGGCGGATCGATACAAGCTCAAGAATTTGTTGACGTTTGGACTCTTGGTGTTTACGGCGGGTTCGTTTTTCGGTTTGATCTCCGATTCCTTTGCGATGGCCCTCTTCGGAAGATGCTTGCAGGCAGTAGGCGCGGCTGTCATACCGGCTACTGCGATGCTTATTCCTTTGCGATACTTCCCGCCTGAGCGCAGGGGTTCTGTTTTAGGAAGAACGGCAGTAGGATTGGCTCTTGGCGGTGCACTCGGTCCTGTGATCGCGGCGTTAATCGTCAGCTTTGCCCATTGGCGCTGGCTGTTTTCCATACCGCTCCTGATCTTGCTTACGCTGCCGTTCTACCGCAAATATTTGGAGGATGAGGAGATCGCGTCTAGTGGGAAGTTTGATTGGGTGGGTGGCTCCTTACTTGCGATCAGCGTGACGTCATTGCTCTTGGGAGTAACAAATGGATCGTGGTGGTTTACATTGGCGAGTTTGGTTACTTTGCTCCTGTTCGTTGTACGAATTCGTTCGGTAGCTGATCCGTTTGTACAGCCGAAGGTTTTTGCCAACAAGCAGTATACAATCGGGATTCTAATGGCATTTCTTATAAGTGGAATGGGGATATCGCTTTATTATCTCAGTCCGCTGCTCTTGGCTCAGGTGCAGCAGCTATCGACGAGCTGGATCGGCTTTGTGATGGTTCCAGCGGCTATCGCTTCGGCATTGCTTGGTCGCGTGGGAGGAAAGCTCGCGGACAGGCGGGGGAATGCTTTTCTGTATTTCGTTGCGTCTAGTTTACTGATTGGCTGCTTTGGCTTGCTGTCTACTTTCACAAGCGCCTCGGTTACAGGCATTGCGCTCTTCTTGATCCTAGGCAATGTGGGGCAGTCTTTTATGCAAATCTCGATGGCGAACTCTATCTCGAGGACGTTGACGAAGGAGCAGGCGGGAGTAGGCATGGGAATCTTTTCGATGCTGAGCTTCATTTCTATGGGGATCGCGTCTGCGGTATACAGCAAGGTTATCGATCTTGGCGCGACAACCAATTGGAACCCGGTGAATCCTTATACGAGCGGCTTCATTTACAGCAATATTTATTTGATGATGGCCCTGATGCACGTGTGTCTTATCGTCTTCTACTACTTTCAGTTCGATAGGGCCAAGAGACAAAGCCTTCTGGCGGATAGCTGACCTGTTGTTCACTCAGGCTTAATGCAATATGTGGTAGACTAAAACAAAAAAGGAAGGCGGTTCCTGTCCGTTGCGAGAGCTATCTGCCATTCGTTTTATAGAGGGAGAGCCACTGTTCATCCAAATCTATCACTTTATGAAAGACGAAATATTGCGTAACCAAATCACGTATGAAGAGTTTCTACCCTCGATCAGAAGCTGTGCGCAATCGCTTGCTGTCAGCAAAAACACGGTGGAAGTCGCCTATCAGCTACTGGTATCGGAAGGGTACATCAGCAGCATTCCGAAAAAAGGGTATCAGGTGACGTACAAAGCAGGACCTCTTTCCGGGCAGCACGCAGCGGAACGAGAAGATTCTCGTATACCGTCGATTCGCTATGACTTTCGCTACGGCAATATCGAGCTGGGGGCATTCCCTTTTCATCCGTGGAATAAGCTACGAAACAAGCTCATTTCCAACCATCAGTGCACGTATATGGTGGAGGGGCTGGCTCAAGGCGAATACGTCTTGCGAAAGGAACTCTCAAAATTGCTGCATGAAACGAGAGGAGTCCTCGCCACGCCGGAGCAGATCATTATTGGAGCCACCCCGCAACAGTTGGTGTCGATTGTCGTCCAGCTTTTGGACAGAGAGAAGCATGTGATTGGCGTAGAAAATCCGGGCTATGATGGTGCGAGAAATACGTTTCTCAACGGTGGCTACCGCGTACACGGCATTTCCTTGGAGGCAGACGGTGTATCCATAGAAGAGCTGAAGAGAAGCGGGGCTAGCATCATGTACGTGAGTCCTTCGCAGCAATTCATCAACAAAATGACGATGCCTTTGGAGAAAAGAAACCAATTGACCCTGTGGGCGCAATCCTTATCGCATTCTTATTTGGTGGAGGATGACTACGAATGGGAGTTCAAATATCAAGAGAGCTACATCCCTTCTATCCAGAGTCTGTCTCCCCAAAAGGTTGTTTACATTGGGCGACTCTCCAAAGCATTGCTGCCGCTCGTAAACGTCAGCTACGTCGCCCTTCCTTACGAGCTGTTATCGCGTTTTCACCAGCGCATGCCTGAATACGATCAGCCTGTTTCCCGCTTGGACCAGTTGACGCTAGCGGCGTATTTGTCCGATGGTTATTGGCATAGACACTTGCAGCACATGCGAAAAGACTACGTGGAAAAGCGAGAGGTGTTTCTTCAGGCGGTTGCTCGTTACATGGACGGACGTGTGGAAATAGAAGGGAAGGATACGGGGCTGCATGTATTTTTGACCGTAAAAAGTCAGCGTACGGAAGCAGAACTCATGGAGCGTGCCTATCAAAAGGGCGTAAAAGTCTACGGAACTGCCCGATACTGGCTGCATGATACAAGGGAGCATCCGACGGTATTGCTAGGGTACGGAGCATTGACCCCCGACGATATTCAAGAGGGAATTCGCTTGTTGGCTAGTGCCTGGTTCGAGTAACAGATCAGCTTTCTGTCCCACTCATCTTGAACGATCTGTCCCTTTGGCCTCAGACGGCTATCCATTACGATGGACAGGACAGCGATTAGAAAGGGTGGGAAAAATGAAGTTCATTTTTGATCTGGACGGGACGATCTGCTTCAAAGGTCAACCGATCTCAACAAACATTTTGGATAGCCTGCTTGCACTCGAACAAGCGGGACATACCGTAGGCTTCGCCTCCGCAAGACCGTGTCGTGACATGCTGCCTGTCCTCGATGAGCGGTTTGCCAACCATCTCCTCATTGGTGCGAATGGAGCGATGACTCATCACCAAGGGAGCTTGCAGGGCTGCGTACCGATCCCGGATCGTTTGGCACATGAAATCATCAGCATTCTCGATGATTATCACGCGCAGTATTTCATCGATGACTCGTGGAATTACGCACATAATTGTGTGTCGACACATCCTTTTTTGAGCTATATCGATCCCAATCGGACAGCTAGCCGCGTGGATGTGGATCAACTGAATGCCGTGCTGAAAATCCTGATTTTATCGTGTGACCGTTATGAAGAATTGATGACGAGAATCAAGGAACTCGATGTTACGCTGCATTATCATTCGGCAGAAGGCATTCTCGACCTTACTTATCGGGGAGTGAATAAATGGGCTGCCCTGAATCGGTTCGATGTGGCAGGGGAGCCGTTCATTTGCTTTGGCAATGACATGAATGATTTGCCACTGTTTGAAAAAGCGCATCATTCCGTATTGATTGGCGAGTATGAACCGTTGCTAGCATTGGCAAAGGAAAAAATCGCCGTGGATGATCAAGTGGAGCAATCTATTATCGCAAAATTGCGAGAGCTGGGCGCGGCGTACGAGCTCGCTCATCCCTAGAAAAGGGATATCTCTGATTGGCAACTTATCCATGCAAAAGCGTCCGAATAGGGGAGATCCGGACGCTTGTTTCCATCAACTTTTATTGGATCATCTCAGCGCAACACCAGCCGCATACACTTTGCAGCCGATCTGGATCTTCCCAGCAACAGGCTCTACATCTCATGCTTCTTTCTCGAGGAGGATTGTTTCTAGAATAAGGATCCCGATCAGGAGTAGCAGAATATTGCACCAAACGACCATTTACTTTCTTGTATCCTTTATTGCGGGATTTTTTCCTTTTCAATGATGATCACTCCTTTTGATAATATGCGATAGGGTATGCTCAAAAATTTTCAGTGAATAGACTTGCACCTGCAATTGCAAAAATTGGATAATGACGAGAAGTCCCTACTTATCAGACTTAGAAAGCTTGTATTCACCCTGACAATCACAAGGCAATGAGTGAGCCGGATCATAACGGACACCCTGGGGGATTTGTAGAGAATCTGTTGACGGTGGAGTAAGAGGAATAAGAAAACGCCTTTTCCAATCAGGAAAGGGCGTTCTTTATGTAACGATTCTTTGTCAAACTAATACATCACCATGTTCCCGGTCTTTTTCATATGCTTCTCCGCTTGCTTCAACAGCACGACGGTTGCTGTCACGAGCACCAACAGAACAGCGGCTAGAAGTCCCATACTCGGCAGCATTGTTTGCAACGACGCTCCCTCCATCAGCAGCTCGCGAATTAACTGAAGCGCGTAGGTCAGGGGAAAGCAAAAGGAAATGACCTTGGCCCAAACCGGAAAGGCCATCGGGGGCAGACGGACACCGGAAAAGATCAGCATCGGCTCATCCAGGATGGTGTAGAGAAAGCTCGAATCGCGTGAAAACAGAAAGAGCACACAGAGAAAGCCGCCCCAGACGATGGCCGATACCAGCAAAATGAGGAAGGCAAGTGGAGGCGCCCACCAGCCGCTCAGCTGAATGCCATCAACAAAAAACAAGGCTAACAGGACAAAGCAAAAGAACAGCCAGACCCCCTCGATCAGCGAGGAAAGCGAACGCCCATACAGAAAAGCGAGCCGGTTGACCGGGCTGATGAAGACCATTTCCATGGTTCCTGCTTGCCGTTCAAAGCTCATTTGCCATGACGACTGCACCAGGCACCAATAAAAGATATAGCCTAAATAGCCAGTCAACAGGAACAGCGGCAACTGCTCGTAACTAATGAACCGGGCAAGAGGGGAATCAGCTCCCATCCGAAACGGGGCAAACGAATAATACGCGGTCACGAAATTGATAACAGGCCAGACCAAGAGCGAAAAGTAGATCATTTTGCTGTGAAACGAATGGCGATGCTCCTTAATGATTTCGGCCAAAAGTAGGCTGCCTAGCTGTTTCATGCCCCCCTCCGATCTGCCATGTGCAAGATGACGTCCTCCAGTGATGGCTGTTGGGTGGAGAGACGCAAGACAGGGGATTGGTGAGCAGCCAAGAGGGAAAGCAGCGGAGTCGTCATATCCGTTTTTCCCCGTAACGTCACTTCCCAGGTCTGCTCGTCTGTTTCTGCGATTTCACGCGAGCCGCCGTAATCCAGTACCAGCTGGCGCAGATCGTAATCGAGCGAGTCGGAAAGAGAGGGGATCACTACCTGCAAGGCGGTATCCAGGTCGAGCGATTTGGTCAGGTGCTCCGGTGTATCATGCGCCACGAGCCTTCCTTTATTGATGATGTATACCTCATCGCAAAGCTCTTCTACCTCATGAATGTAGTGGCTGGTCAACAGAATGGCTTTTCCATGCTGAGAAGCGAGTTCACTCACATGCTTGCGAAGCTGCCGGGCGATGGGGGCGTCCAAGCCGAGAGTCGGTTCGTCAAGGAACAGGTAGCGCGGATCATTGATCAGGCCGCGGGCGATTTGCAGTCGTTGCTTCATGCCTTTGGAATAACGCTCGACCGGGGTGTTGGCGGCCTCATACAGGCCAACCTGCAAGAGCAATGAATCGATCCGATTGCGCAGTTCCTGCCCTTGCAAACCGTACAGACTGCCGAAATATTGCAGATTTTCCCGCCCTGTCAGCCGCCAATACAGCATGCGCTCGCCCCCTGCGATCATGTTGACCTTGGCTTTGACGAACCGATCGTCCTTTACCGCGTCATACCCGTCTACCGTGATTGTGCCGCTAGTCGGGGTGAGTAGTGTGGAGCACATCTTGATTGTTGTTGTTTTCCCTGCGCCATTAATGCCTAACAATCCAATGATTTTGCCGGGTACCATGCGAAAAGACAGATCAGCAACTGCCTCGACCTCTGCCCATTGCTGGCGAAACCAGCCTTTTTTCTCTTTCACTCGGTATACCTTCCGTACATTTTCTGCAATCAACATGATTGTTGTCCTCCTCGTTATCCAAAAATCGATTCCATGACGCGTTTTTCCATCCTACGAATGCCCCACATCCCGATGACGAGATAGACGAGGGACAGGGCTGCCATATGTAACAGCTGTGGGGAAACAGCATGCAGCGGCGCTCCTTGAATCACGCATTGCCGAAAAGCATCCAGCGCAGGCGCGAGCGGCATGATGAGACCGAGCGGTTGCAGCCATTCAGGCAAATACGGAATCGGAAACGTCACCCCACTGACAAAGGCCATCACGGCAAACAGCGTGTTTTGTGTGATGTACGTATCGCGGAACCAAAGCATGAGACTGCCCAATACGAGCGCCTGGCAAAAGAAAGCCCCTGTAGACAATATCCAGACAAGGACGGCGCTCCATACGTTCGTATGAGAGAGCGTGAGTCCAAACAAAGCCCCTACAAGCACAATCACCGAAAATTCGAACAAAGTACGCATGAGTTGTTGGGTGACATTCCCCAAAAAGTACCCCCTGCGCAAGGAAGGAGTGAGCAAAACCGCCTCCAAGGTCCCTTCCCGTAGCTCCGTAATGAGTGAGCGGCTGACATTCATCAAGGTCGAGACGGCAAACGCATAAAAAGCTCCGCCGAGGATGGCGTACGACAAGTAATCGGACGAGCCGGTGAGATGTGCAAAATTCTCGTCCAACTGCCCGGCAAATACATAGTGATAGGCGAAGAAGGCGAACAGCACCGTATATACCCCGGAAAAAATGTGGCCGATGACAAACGACCACGGATAGGCACGAATCATTACGCGGGTATTGCGAATAAAGGTAGCTTTGGCGACATGAAACACGTTATTTCCTCCGTTCTGGGGGATGTGATGAAGCAGGTGGAGAGACAAGTCCGGGAACAGGCATGTCGATGAACTCATGCAGATCGACGGCGAGTTGTTCCAGCCGTGATGCAATCGCGCGGTAAAACACATACCGTCCCCGTCGTTCACTCCAGATAAAGCCTGTGTCTACCAACAGATTCAAGTGCTTGTTGACGGCAGGCTCACTGATGTTATGCAGGTCAGCCAACTGCTGCGTGCAGTAAGGATGAGCCAATAACGATTTGAGAATCGCCGTTCGCATCGGATCACTGAACACCTTCATTTTGTTGATGAAGTCAGCGGGAATCACCGAGGTGGATCTGGTGCCGGGAACGTCAACAGATAAGCCCACCGAGATGTGGTCATCGTAAATGCCGAGCAACAAATGCGGCGAGACAAAAGTAGAGACACGCAAATGGATACGAGCCAGCTCCGAATAGCCAAATGTGTACGTTTTTGCTTTATGAAATTGCAAGAAGTCTTCATGCACCTTCAAGCGCGGGTGTACCTGCGACAAAAATGGAATCGGATCAAGCTTGATCTGCTCTTGTGCTTCATGTACAGCGCGGACGAGCCACGGTTCAATCCGCCGTTCTTCTGTTTGAAAAAATGGCAGGTAGTCGTAGCAAAACTCCAGAAAACTGCGCTTGGTCGAGAGTGGATGGCGCAAAAGCTCCCGATGCTCCGGTTTCAGCTCATCAAAAATCTCGTCTGTACGTCCTTGCATCCAAGCTTGAAGTTGTCTGGGATGATAGACAGGACCGATCATGAGCTGGGCAAACTCGCCAGCATCCATGGCCTGTACACGCTCCAATGCAGTCTCAACAGAATGCTCAAAGCACTCCTCCCAAGGCGCCAGAAAGTCCATGGCATCGAGAAACTGATTGGACATGGAACTAAAATAGTGAAGCTTTTTCAAGAGCGGGGCAGGTAAAGCAGTGAGCAACTCCTCCGCCCAATGCAAGCGGGAGGTATGATGCTCCGGCATGGCAAGCACGTGGAGACTCAAGAAAAACTCATAGCCGGGTATGTATGCGACATGAAGGTGCTTACGCAGCCAGTCAGGTAAATCTTGCACCGAGCATCCTCCTTTCTTGTTCAATTAACCATTTGGTGAATTTAATTTGGGAGTGGGCAAAATTGAAGAAATTATGCCGGAGGGGCATCTCGATGTCAAGAGAAAAAGAAAACAACCACGGCTAACGGGTAGCACGTGGTTGTGGAACGGTATTACGTCTCAGGGAAACGAGAGCCGAGTGTCTGCACGGATTGCTGCATCGCTGTCAAATCCGCTTCGGGAAGCGACTGCTCCTGATAACGATATTGCTGATAGTAACGGGTGATGCGAGCGACTGCATCTAGCTGGCCTGCATCTAGCAAGGACATTTCACGCAGGCGATTGAAAAACTCTTGGGGTGTCTCATGCAACTCGATTGGCATCCCTTGCTTCTCCATGAGGACGAGGAATTGATAGTAGGCGTACCTGGTGGGATCATCCTCTGGGCCAACGGGCTGTTTGAACCATGTAGCAGAGTCTTCCTCAGCACTTTCTTTACTGGAAGAGGGGGGAACAGTGGTTAACACAGTGTTTTGTGCAGCCGCCACTTCTTTTTCCCGCGTAATCGTCCCCTTGAAGCGCTTTTTCCACATGTATCGGCCGAGCAGGATCACACAGGTGAGGATGAAGGCAATGATTAAGTATGGCTGCAGAACAGAAAAGAGTGATTCTCCGAGCTGTATCTGTTCCGCGGGATTATCTGCTTTTTGCCCTGTACTTTCCATGAGTACCTTCATACCTGCCTGTTTTTGGTTCGCCCTCTCGTACAAACGTTCAAACAATTCCACAATGAAAATAAGCACAGGCTCAAAGAGCGTATACAGTCCAGCGCTGACAGGTCCTTTTATCCAACTCCAGATCCAATAGATGAGGCCAAGTACGATAGAACCGATAGCCAAATAACCTGCGATCAAAAGAAAACGAGTGCCTAGCACTTGACTGCCTAGTAGCAAGCTAATGCGAGCAGGCAGCCTCGTAGAAAGTGATCCTTCCCGCAGCACGAACGACACAATCGCCACTAAAATATAGCTGAGAGTAATGAGGACGAGTATGGAAAAAGAGGCTGCGAGCGAATAGGAACCCGGGTCAACGATGGAGGTGTAAAGTACTGCTATCACGAGCTGTATCAGACCCGCCATCAGCGCCAGAACAAATCTGCGTTGCAGACTGTCATGTCGATAGCCTTCCGATGCAGCACTTTGTACTCTCCAAAAATAAACAGCAGCCAATACTAGCGCGATGAGCCAGGAATCGTAGAGATAGAAGCTGCCCATTCCTATGACAAACACAAAGGGATACAGCAACAGATGGAGCATAAAGCGACCGCCACCACTATGGTACAGCCAGCTCCCTGCCATGAGCAGGATCGCTGCGACTAGGCAAAACGAGAGCAGCTGACCAAATCCTGCTGTCATATACCCAAACAAGATCAGGAAAACGCCCGTCAACATGGCCTCCAGCCAAAATGCGAGAGTCCAGCGGCCCATCAAGGAGAGTGTCATCCCATCATCACGCTCCTTTTTTTCAAGCGAGCATGCTCAAAACGCTGGATGGTGACAGGGTCAGAAGAAACATCCAGCACCGCAACCTGATGACCGCGTTGAACAAGGCGCTCCGCCGAGGCTTGTACAGATGGGTCCATTCGTGGTGTCACAATGAGAATGGCTTCCTTCCCATGAGCTCCCTCTAACCGGCGAAGAATAGTCGTCAGTGGCGTTGTCACAAAATGATGGATTTGCGCCAGTTGAGTCATGACGTGCAGGTGGTGCGCCTTGCCACTTCCCGCAGGCAAATGAAAATGTTCACGTCCTCGTTGCTTCACGGTAAGGTACAGCTCGTATCCGACCGATTTTCTCCTGCACAGGCCAGCCAAAGCCGCAAGACAGGAAATCGTCCGTTCATTGGTGGTATCGTTATACTTTTGCATCATCGGTTCATAGGAGGGCAGGATATGCCCGACGATTCGCCAGTTCGGATGGGCTGTATACTCGAAAAGACGCGTCTCCAGTGAACCTGTTTTGGCGGTTGCCTTCCAATGGATGTGCTTGAAACGGTCGCCTGGCATGTACGACCGAACGCCACGCTGAAAAGTGACATCGTCCTGTTGGCGCTGACGAGAAAGCCGATTCCCGTCCGGTTCCGTTTCAGCGAGCACGACGGGAGAAAGAGCAAGAGGCAGCGGATAGACCAGCAAGGAAAAGGAAATCGACAATGTCATAGCGGTAGGCTCCTCGCCCAATAACGGCAATGTCTCGGATTGAACATCCGTCAACCAGACCGTGCCTCGCTTGTTTGGGATGAGAATCAAGGTGCGTGTGGCACTTTGTCGCATCGGCAGATCAAACCGCAGGCGAACGCTCGTCCGATGATTGAGGATTCGCACCTCGTCTGCGCCTTCCACCGAAACATGCTCCGGCAGTGTGAAGCGAAGCCAGGTAGCAGGCAAAGGCAGCCACGAACGATTGTGCAAGCGAACTGTAATGTGCACGGGTGTCCCTGACAGGACGCGCGTTTGATCACTAGACCATTCGAGCGACACCCATTTGGACATGGACTTAACCCACCAGTCTTGTGCAGCTGGGAGAAAGAAGAAAAAGCCCCCAAACATAAAGAAAAACCAGTGGCCGGAAAAAACGGCGAAGAGCAGTAAGACAAAACCGATTACGTGAAAGGTTTGCTTGGTGATCATAGCGTTACACGCTTTCTTCGACGGGAGCGGGAACGCTAGTCAAGATTTGCTCCACGACTTCCTGCTCCGTCACATGCAGCTCTGCTTCCATGGAGAGGCGAATGCGGTGAGCTGCCAGACTTGGAAACACCACTTTTACATCATCTGGCAAGACATAAGTACGACCAGAAACGAACGCGTAAGCCTGGGCGGATCGCAACAGGGCGAGCATGGCGCGCGGACTAATGCCCACCTCAACAGAACGATGCTGGCGAGTCGCTTCCGTCAGATCGATGACATAGTCTTCCACCGGTTGGCTGACGTGAACGGTCGTGACCTCGCGTTGCAGTGCCGCAATTTGCTCGACAGTGATGACCGGCTCGACGGCCTCTAATGGGGAGGCACTGCGGAATCTCCGCAAAATTTCTTTGGCATCCTCACGCGTACCGTAGCCAAGAGACAGCTTGAAAAGGAAGCGGTCCAATTGTGCTTCTGGTAGCGGATAGGTTCCTTCCGATTCAATCGGGTTTTGGGTAGCAATGACCAGCATAGTCGATGGAAGTGGCAGGGTCACGCCTTCGATCGTGACCTGGCGTTCCTCCATGCATTCCAGCAAGCCGGATTGAGTCCTGGGAGTGGCCCGGTTTATTTCATCTGCGAGCAAGACATCCGCAAAAACAGGTCCCTTGCGCAGTTCGAATTCACTTGTTCGTTGATTGAATACGTGTAGACCGACGACATCAGATGGCAGTAGATCCGCAGTAAATTGCAGGCGGTTGTAAGAGCCGCCAATCGCTTGCGCCAAGGTTTTGGCAAGCACGGTTTTTCCCATTCCGGGCAAATCCTCCAGTAATACGTGACCACGGGCGAGCAAGGCCGTTACCAATAGGCGGATCTGGCTTTCCTTGCCCACGATGACGCTGCTGATAGCATGCTGAAGGCTATCCAATGTCGGATGTGTCATGAAAATTCTCCTTTTTACATTCAAAATTTAGCAGTCATACGGTTTTTATTATATATGGAATATCCTGTTAGTTACAAATTTTCGAAATAGTATTCCCGTAAGCGCTGCGAGCACGATGACGGCACCTACAGAGATGTAAAGCGGGCGAATCCCAACCTGATCGCTCAGCTGTCCGCCAAGCCAAATACCGACGGGCATCGTCGCACGCACGATGAGTAGGCGGACAGACAGTACACGCCCCATTAGCTCGGAAGGAACGTGTAGCTGATACAGGCTTGTGCTATGTACTTGGAAAAAGGGAGCAAACAGACCAGCCAGTAGTTCGATGGTGATGGCGAGCCAGAGGTCATGGGTAAAGCCTATTGCAACAAAGCTTAAGCCACCTAATACCAGTGATCCCAACATGATCAGGGGCTGTCCAAGGCTGCTGCGGAAGCGAGGCATGAGCAAGGAGCCGAAGAAATATCCCAAAGGATAACCAGCTAAAAACAAGCCTACATGAAACGAGGTGCCTTGCAGCTCGCCAGCTACAAAAGGCAGGTTTAGTACGAGTGTGACGCCGACAGCAAATTGGACGAGAGCCGAGTACAGGCCAAGCCAGAGCAGAAGGGGTTTCTCCCAAAAAATCACAAGACCAGCTTTAAACATGACAAACCACGATTGCTTCTTGTTGGCGGTATCCACTGGGGCGAATGGACAAAGAACCAGAAAGAATCCGCTGAGTGCATAGCTGATCGCGACTAATGCGAGTACGGACTCACCGCCGATACTCGCCACGAGAATCCCGCCCAAAGGAGGTCCTGTAATCAAGGCAATTCGCAGGACACTATCCAAATAGGCATTGGCTTGGAGGAGCTGCTCTCTTTTGACCAGAGCAGGGAGGAGCGATTGGCTTGCTGGTACATACAGCGGTTGAACGAGACCGTTGATCAAGGCAGTGAAATACAACGGCCAGAGCGATTCTGTCCCGGAAGTAATGACCGCAAAGGACAAACAAAACGCAGCAGCTCGCATCCATTGAGAAAAAATCATGACACGCTTCTTGTCGAACCGGTCGATGTACGGTCCGGCTACCAACTGAATAGCGAGCGACGGCAAGAAATACAGCAGCCACATCTGTCCGACCGCACCTTGTGAGCCTGTTGCCTGATAGATTAGCCAGCTATTGGCCAGGGTACCAAGTGAGGAGCCGAGTTCTGAAATGAGCTGACCGAAAAGAATCCAACGATAAGAGCGCTGCTGCCAGACAGAGGCTTGTACCGCGGTTTGGTTCATGGGGTGCTCCTGTCCAGGAATTCATCCCACATCAGGGGGAGCTTGTCCAGCGTATGGCGGCGGAGTCTGTAACGGGAGCCTGCTGTTTCAACGAGATGGGCAGACCGCAGCATGGACAGATGATGGTGCACTGTCGATTTCGCCATGGAGAGTTGATCTGTTATCTCTTGCAGGCTCAGATCCTTTTCCGCCAGCATTTTGACCATGCGCAGCCTGTGCTCATCACCGAGTGCTTTTAAGGCTTGTACCAGTGAAGGAGGTGGTTGATTAGGATCTACAGCATCGTGCAAATTTTCGTCGGCAACAGGGTAATAAAAAATTTTCGTCCCGACAGCATCGGCCTGTACGGTCCACGGGCGATAGATCGCTTGTGGAATCAGCAGTACGCGTGTCACGGCAGGCTCTGGGAGGTAGCTCGATCCCGTTGCATACTCCACCAAGGCTTCCGGGTTGAGCTTTCCTAGCTTGCTTTGCTTTTGCGACCAATCCCGTTCTAGCATGCGAACGATTTCTTCCTCATGCGGCTTGATATGAGTGGTGTACCAGCCTTCCATCAATCGGAGAATATGACTCCGCAGCTCTTCTGCATCAACGGAAGTAATATGTTCGATATACGATTCAAAAAAGAGGTGCGCGCGGCACGCTTCCTGCAAAGAAGAGCAATCATCCTTGTTTCCTTGTGCAGCCTTCCGCCGTGCTTCCTGCATATTTTCACCTAGATAAGGGAGGGCCTCGTATCGGAGCTGTTCTGTTGAGAGTTCTCTGACATACGAGAGAAAGGAATCCAGATCAGCGAAAGGGCAAAGATCGAGCAGTTGCAAAAGCGTCTTCCACGTGTTGTGCTCCTTCGCATAGTCGACCTCTTGCCGTACAGAGGGTGACAGCTCGTCCAACAGTTGACGCCAGTAGGCAGGAGGGTGTTCCATCGTGTGATGCAATTGATCGTAGGTAGCGGCAGCGATTCCCAAGGCAGCTTCGAATAAAGGAGAATACGAGATCTCCACGCGATACGTTGTCCGTTCACTTCCGATGTTCAAAACTTTCACGTATATCCACTCTCCTAAAATTTTCTTGAATGATAATATTATAAAAATATCGAATTTGAAATTCAATGTTTTTCGAACAAAAATAAAAAAGTAAAAAGAAGAATCACAAACCTCTATCCAAAGAGATCACGTGATTCTTCTTTCCTTGTATAGGTATGGTTAACCGACCGTGGATAATTGCAACGCACGCTGCAGGGCTTGCTCCAGATCAGAGAGGATATCGTCGATCGATTCTGTGCCGACGGAGAGGCGAATAAGTCCCGGAGTCACTCCGGCTGCTGCCTGCTCTTCTTCTGTCATCTGCTGATGTGTTGTGCTAGCTGGATGAATGATGAGTGACTTGGAGTCCCCGACATTTGCGAGATGGGAGAACAGCTTCACTGACTCGATCAATGTTTTTCCTGCCTCAACGCCACCGCGAATTCCAAAGGTCAGGATCGCGCCAGTACCTTTTGGCAAATATTTTTGTGCCAATTCATGCTGGGAGTCTGACTCCAGCCCCGGATAACTCACCCACTCTACGGCAGAGTGGTTGGCGAGGAATTTGGCTACTGCCAAGGCGTTTTGGCTATGCCGCTCGATGCGCAGATGCAGTGTTTCTAATCCTTGTAGGAACAAGAAGGAGTTGATTGGGGCAACAGCCGCTCCGATATCGCGCTGGAGCTGGACGCGCGCTTTGATAATATAAGCGAGTGGACCGACTGCCTCTGTATAGACGACGCCATGGTAGCTTGGATCTGGTGTAGTCAGACCTGGGAATTTTCCGTTACTCCAGTCGAATTTTCCAGAGTCTACGATGATACCGCCAATTGCTGTTCCGTGGCCGCCGATGAATTTGGTGGTGGAGTGCACGACAATATCGGCCCCGTGCTCAAAAGGACGGCACAAAATCGGGGTCGCGAAGGTGTTGTCCACGATCAAAGGCACGCCATTTTCGTGGGCAATATTGGCGATCGCCTCGATATCAGCGATATCAATGCGCGGATTGCCGATCGTCTCGCAGAACACGGCTTTTGTCTTTTCATTGATATAGGTACGGAAATTTTCCGGATTGGATTGATCAGCAAAATGAACCTTGATACCGAGGCGGGGAAGAGTGTGGGCGAACAGGTTGTAGGTACCGCCGTAGAGGCTGCTGGAAGCGACGATCTCGTCTCCTGCATGCGCAATATTTAAGATGGCGAATGTAATGGCAGCTTGCCCGGATGCGGTCGCGAGTGCACCAACACCACCTTCGAGCAGGGCAACACGCTTTTCAAATACATCCTGCGTCGGATTCATGATGCGCGTATAGATGTTCCCAAACTCTTTTAAGCCAAACAGGTTGGCTGCATGCTCCGTATCACGGAAAACGTAGGAGGTCGTCTGATAGATCGGAACAGCACGTGAGCCTGTTACAGGGTCAACCTCCTGTCCACCGTGTACCGCAAGTGTTTCTGGCTTCCATTGTTGTTGATCGGACATGTCCATCTCTCCTTTTACTATGGGAAATCGGCTAATAAAAAACGGAGCATTCTCCTGAGAAGAAGAAGGCTCCGATCATGCACGGGCTTGTGTTCATCTCTCAGAATCACTGGATTCTGCAGGAATTGGCACCATGCAGCTAGTCTGCTGGTTGCCGGGTTTCGTAGGGCCTGTCCCTCCACCGCTCTTGATGAGAAAAGTTGTTGTCGTAATTGTATGAAAATATCCCCTCGCTGTCAACGCATAATAGTAAGTTATCAGGGAGGTTTTTATGTATATATAGATGGAAGGTGTTCACTCATGCCATTAATTTGTAACGCTTTTGCCTCAAGCTGTTCACATCCCGTGTGGCTACTGTCGCAGCGAAATAGGAGATAATGGTAGAAAATAGGGAGCATGGATGTATGGTGAAGCCAAGTGCTCTTCGCGTTAGAAAAGTAAAAAAGCGTATGATATCATGGAGGTGGTTACAACTGATCTGATCGTACATATAGGAGGATAAATAGCGATGAGCCATGGAGTAAAGGAAATGACACCACAAGAGCTGTTGGAAAAGCTGGAAGCCAAAGAGGAGCTGCAAGTCATTGATGTTCGTGAAGTCGATGAGTGGAATGCAGGTCATATCAAAGAGGCAAAGCTGATCCCACTCGGCTTTTTGCCGCACCGTATCGATGAACTGGATAAGAACATTCCGATTGTGATGGTTTGCCGTAGTGGTGCCAGAAGCAATACAGCTACAGAGTATTTGAGTGCACAAGGGTATGACGTGGCGAATATGGTTGGCGGCATGCTCGCATGGCCAGGTGAAGTGGAACAGTAAGAAGTGATAGAAACAGTGTGAATGCCTCCCGTGTGTAATCAGGAGGCATCTCGCATGGGACAAGCAGGGAGGAAGCAACCCGTGAGTGAAGGAACACAATTGCAGCATGAATCTGCGATGAAAAAACATTGGTTTCCTGTGTTAGCTGGCATTATCCTTTTGGCTATCGTCGGAGTATTTGGTTATAAGTATATGACAGAAGAGAAGATCGAAGTGTTGAAGCCCATCGCGGATTTCACCTTGGACAACAGTGCCGGAACAACCTATACATTTAATGAAAGTGCTGGCAAAGTACGACTGGTGGAGTTTATGTTTACCAAGTGTCCGGATATTTGTCCAGCGACTACGTACAACATGGCCAAGCTGCAAGATCAGTTGAAGGAAAAGGGACTGTTCGGAGACAAAGTAGAGTTTATCTCCATTTCCTTTGACCCTGATAACGATACGCCGGAAGTCTTGCAGGAGTACGCAGCCAAGTTCAAGGCAGATCAGAGCGGCTGGAAGTTCCTGCGCGGGGACGCTCAGGCTGTAGAGAAAGTGACGAAGGATTTTGGTCTGATGGTCATGAAGCAGCCAGATGGTTCTTATGCCCATACGGCTCGCATGTTCCTTGTGGATGGAGATGGAAACATGCGCCGCGCGTACGGGATGGCAGCTGACATGGACATGGAAATCATGATGAAAGAGATGGAACAGCTCGCTGACTAGTGAGTCTCCTCATAGGAGATGTTTACGACTTCTTCTGTCTGATTCACGAATTCAATATAAACGAGTAACGCCCACCTGCGATTGCCTTCTTGAAGCAAGAGCTTAAACGTCTCTTCCGACGTGGTGGGCGTTTTTTGTTTTCGTCCGACATGTAGGTAGTCCACAATTTGAGCGTTTGGATATCGCTTCATCGTTTCCTGCATCGCGAGCCTGCCCCATTTTGCATAGGGAGGCTGGGCATAGGTAGGGAACGGCTGAAAGAGGAACAGGAAAAGTACAGTGGAGAGAAGGGGCATCATATTCCGATAACGAAATAGGCGACGAGCGGCTTGCACTTACTTATCCCTCTCCTTTTCGAAATGGTTTGCCATGTATTTTGAAGACTTTTCGGCATATCATTCGTAGAAAATAATGACAATGAAGTGCGGGAGGTTTTCGATGCATTACTTGCTCATTCCCTTATTTGGCCTTCCTATTTTGGTGGGGGTTCTTGCGGCCATTTTTCAAAAGCCTCCTTTCTGGAAAAAATGGGGGCTCACGATTGCTTCTGCCGTATTGATTTACGGAGGCTGCTTCGCTGCGAATGTACATTGGCAAATGAAGTATGGCATTCCGGTGTTACCCACGGAGTCAGACTTGGAGGTATTTTTATACTTTTGTATCCTGTTGGTGTTTGTTTGTATCCTCATGTATATTGTCTTTTTGATCATGATGAGAAAACAGTTTTGGAAAATGAACCTCGTTTTTCTATGCACAGCCTTTGGCTTGTTTAGCTTTTTTGCTGCTGCCTTTTTAGGCATGGGGCCTTTTTTGAAAAAAGCGGAGTACGTCACCGTCGTACAAAAAGCAAAAGACCAATGGAAAGCGGCGAAGATGGATAATGAGAAGCCTATTGATCTCGCCATCGTATACAGCAAACAAGACTGTACCAAAAATTGTGCCGGGTATCCGTATTCAAGTCTGATCCTGATACGGAATCAATCGGATCAGCCGTTGGAGATTGATTTGAAACTGCGATTGCAAAACAAAAGTGGCGCCGTATTAAAAGAAGTCGAAGCCGTACCACTAAAGCTCTCTTCAGGAGAAATTACGGAGGTATGGACGGGCGATTCCTATGCAAAGCACGACTTTTGGGCGAGAGCCAGTGTCGTTACCGATGAAAGAGTTACTGATTTGAAGTATCAGTATTCGATTATTGACCGAAGATGAATGTGTGGAATAGACAAGACTGTGTGAAACGAACGTCTTACGTTGTGATATAATAAGAATGGCATGCTTGGTTCGGATTCCCATAATCATGCACGACGATGTTAGGAGGAAAGAGATTGAGCGACGTTAAGATTTTCGCGATGGGCGGCCTCGGCGAGATCGGAAAAAATATGTACTGCGTCGAGTATGAGGACGAAATCATCATTATTGACTGCGGGGTAAAGTTCCCCGAGAATGAAATGTTTGGTATTGATCTGGTTATCCCAGATATTTCTTATCTGAAGGACAACCAGCATAAGATAAAAGCACTTTTGTTGACGCACGGACATGAGGATCACATCGGAGCGATTCCTTATATTTTACGGCAAATCAAGGTGCCGATTTACGGTGGTCGTCTGACCCTGGGCTTGGTCAAGGCGAAGCTGGAAGAGCACCGTTTGCAAAACGAAGTGAAGCTGATTCCAATTTCGGAAGATACGGAAATTCCTTTTGCCAAGCTGAAGGCGACATTCTTCCGTACGAACCACAGTATTCCGGATTCCCTGGGAGTTGTGCTCTATACACCTGAGGGAATGGTCATTCACACGGGTGACTTCAAGTTTGACATGACACCAGTCGGACAAACAACGGAGTACGGAAAAATTGCACGCATTGGTGCGAGTGGAGACGTCTTGGCGCTTTTGTCCGACAGTACGAACAGTGAGCGTCCTGGATTTACGATGTCGGAGAGAACGGTAGGGGAAGGGATTCTCGATGTGGTACGCAAAGCGCGTGGACGCATCATCCTGGCTACCTTTGCTTCCAACGTGCATCGCCTGCAACAGGTGGTAGACGCTGCCGAGCAATGCAATCGCAAAGTGGCGGTTATTGGTCGCAGTATGGAAAAGGTTTTCTTGATTGGACAAGAGCTGGGTTACATCCAAATGCCAGAGGGCATGTTGATTGATATTAAGCACATCGACAACTACGCGGACAACCAAGTGCTTATTATTTGCACGGGTAGTCAAGGTGAGCCGATGGCAGCGTTGACCCGGATTGCTTCCGGATCGCACCGTACTGTTTCCATTTATCCAGAAGATACGGTTATCATTTCCGCATCCCCGATTCCTGGGAACACAATCAACGTCAGTCGCACGATAGACAAGCTGTACCGTGCAGGTGCCAACGTGGTATTGAGTCATGCATTTGACATCCACGCATCTGGACATGGCAGCAGTGAAGAATTAAAGCTCATGCTCAACTTCATTCGTCCAAAATATTTCATCCCGATTCACGGGGAATACCGGATGCTCAAGACTCACTCCAAGCTGGCCCAACAGGTTGGGATCGAGGAGAGCAACATCTTTATTATGGACAACGGCGAAGTACTGAATTGCAACCGCGAAAAAGCGTGGCTCAGCAAAGTACAAGCAGGGATTGTCCTCATTGATGGCAGTGGTATTGGCGACGTCGGCAATATCGTTCTGCGCGATCGCAAGCATTTGGCAGAGGATGGCTTGATGGTTGTAGTTGTCAGCCTGGATATGAAGAACTTCAAAATTTTGACGGGCCCAGATATCGTGAGCCGCGGGTTCGTATACGTACGCGGTTCGGAATCCTTGATTCAGGAAGCGACACAGCTCGTTCGTGGGCGTTTGCAGGAAGCATTGGATAAGAAAATCAAGGAATGGTCTGAGCTGAAGTCACAGATTAATGAAGTGATCAAGCCGTTCATTTACGAAAAGACAGGCCGTAATCCAATGATTCTTACCATTTTGATGGAAGTGTAGCTCCTGCTTTCTCGGGTAGGCGTAGTCGGGGTATAATAATAAGTAAGTTGAACACGTGATATAAAGGAGAGGTTGCCCAATGATGTCTTATGAAGCATATATGAGCCAAGTAATTCAACCGATGCGCGATGAGTTGACTCGCAACGGTTTTCAAGAGCTTCGCACTGCTGAAGAAGTAGAGCAAGCACTGCCAAATGCAAAAGGCCTGACACTTGTTGTTGTGAACTCGGTTTGTGGCTGCGCAGCAGGACTCGCTCGTCCAGCAGTTGTACATTCCTTGAATCACGCTACAAAGCCGGATAACATCTTCACTGTATTCGCAGGTCAAGACAAGGAAGCGACTGCAAAAGCACGTGAGTATTTCGAAGGCTATGCACCGTCTTCCCCATCCTTCGCGATCATGAAAGATGGCAAAATCATGACTATGGTCGAGCGTCATCAGATCGAGAACAACGAACTGGCGACAATCGCTGGCCTGTTGACCAACGCTTACGACACTTACAAATAAGAAGTATGCAACATCACGAGGCGCTCGGTAACCGGGCGTCTTTTTTTACAGACTTGGTGTTAGTAATCGTTTGAAATGGGGCTGTAGTGAAGAGAAGAATATTTCCAGTCTAGGCTCCAGGCTCCGTCCATCTGAGGGTTAAGACTGTCCGCTCCGAAGGGATTCGCGGGGAAACGCAAAAGTGGTAGCCGCTACGCCGGGAAATATTCTTCTCTGTCGTTACTGAGGACATTTCTTCATTCTTTTAAATCTTTAAAAGCCGGTTTAAACAGGGAAAGCTCGTAGAGGAAACAGGAGAAAACAGCGAAGATCTTAGGGACACCGACCGAGACTCCATACAAAAAGCGAAACACGCCCTTAAGCGTCCACCTCTGAAACACATCCTGAAAGGACCACTTTGGACGCGGTTTCGCTTTTTGCATGGAGTCGTGCAGTCAATCCCCCAGGGGGTGGCCCTAGAAGCTGAGCGTTTTCTCCTGTTTCCTCCCCAACACTACAGCCCAAACTCAAATTTATTGGGATTGATTCCTTTTTGTTATTATACTAAAATGTTTAATAAGTATAATAATAGAGGAGGAGAGAAAATGAACAAGCTGGTAGTGATTACAGGTGTGACACGTGGTTTGGGTAGGGCGATGGTCGAGCGTTTTCACGAAGCAGGCTGGACGGTTGCAGGCTGCGGTCGTTCGGAAAAAGAGGTGCAAGGACTGCGTCAGCAATTCGGAGATCAGCATCATTTTTCTGTCGTCGACGTTTCGGTAATGGAGCAGGTGGAAAAGTGGGCAGAGGAAATCAAAGCCAAGGTGGGCGTTCCCGATTTGTTGATTAACAATGCCTCCATTATAAACCGGAACAGCCCAGTCATTGGGCTTGCGGCAAGCGAGTTTTCGAGAGTGATGGACATCAATGTGAATGGTGTTTTCTATGTAATTCGCGCCTTTTTACCGTTTATGGTTCAGCACGCAAATGGCGGAGTCGTCGTAAATATCAGCTCATACTGGGGAAGATACGGGGAAGCATTTTTATCGCCGTACTGCGCATCGAAGTTCGCCATCGAAGGATTGACGCAATCATTGGCAGCCGAACTACCTGAGGGAATGGCAGCAGTGGCGCTTGATCCAGGAGGCAGTATCGATACTTCCATGCTCCAATCATGCTCACCAGAAGATGTGGACACGGCACCGAATCCGGTAGAGTGGAGCCGTGTGGCGGTACCGTACATCATGGGACTTGGTCCGCAAGACAACGGGAAGTCGCTTACCTGCCCACCAGTGAGAAATAACTGAATATCGTTGCCATTGTTTTACCACGCTGCCGAGAATCCCTCGGCAGCTTTTTTGGTATGAAAAAATCCCCCGTCGATGGGAGACTTTATTCATGGAGACTCATTCAATGTAGGCTTTCCAGCTTGTATTAATACCTTATTTTTCCCTAACAACATAGCCAGTATTAAAATGAATAGCCCCGTTGCAACCAGAAGCCACTCAATTTTAACAACGTCTGCAATCGGTCCAAAAATAAGCATACCCATTGGCATCATCGAAGTGGAAATCATACCGAACACACCAAATATTCTTCCCAAATAGTTTTCATCCACTTTCTCTTGAACCAAGACCATTGTCGGGGTATTGAAAATGGGCATAGCTACGCCAAATAGCGCCATGAAGACTAGATAAATCCAAAAGTTCGGAATGATACCGAGGGCTAATGTGCAGGCACCCATGATTAAGCTCGCGAATGTCATGGTGTGCACTCTGTTTGTAAAGCCTCCCCAAGAGGCGATAATTCCTCCGCCAGCCATCATTCCGACTGAAAAAGCAATTTCGATTGCCGTTAACCGCCAAACCTCGTCGCCGAAGCTGCGAGTTACCTGTAGTGGGGTCAAAAATGCAGCAGGCGCCATCAAGATAAAGAAGAAGGCGAAGAATAAAAAGAATTTCTTCAGAAAATCATTATTTTTAATGTAAACTAATCCTTCTTTAAAATCACTGAAGTAGCTCGTTTTTTGTATTTCCGATGCCTTCTCGTGTAAAGGAATCTTTAGGAAAATGAGCAACGTACCAATGGCAAGCATTGCGGTAATGACATCGATAAAGAAAATCATTTCAATGGTAGACATAGTAAGTAATGCAGCGCTCACCATAGGGGATACAAACATAATAACAGCCTGCAAGCTTCCGTTTATGCCATTAATTCTCGTCAGTTGGTCGCTTGGTACGATTTGCGGCAAAATAGCTCCGACAGCCGGGGTTTGAATACCGGCTCCGACTGCACGAATAGCAGCCATGAGAAAGAGAAGCCAGGTCGCATTGTATCCCATTAGAAAGACGACTGCGAGTATAAGCGTTGCAAAGGCAATCATAGCATCCGCATAGATGATCAACAGTTTGCGATTGTAGCGGTCTGCCCAAACTCCAGCAATGGGGGATAAAAGAAAAGTGGGGATGAAGCCGCAAATGATATATAACGTCATCATGATACCGGATTGCGTATTCAGCGTGATATACCACATCATCGCATATTGAACTAAAGATGATCCAAAAAGCGAAATCGCCTGACTGCTTAGAAAGAGAATAATGTTCTTTTTCCAATGTGGATTTGGCGCTACATGATCATTTGCTTCCATCAATTATGTTTACCCTCTCTTTCTCTCATTCTCTCCTTTATTTCCCAGTTGTGATAGTTACGAAAGACATACCTATGATAGCATATGACCGTCTACAGTGATTTCTTCTGGATTGCTATTTAGGCTACCCGGCTGCCGCAAATAACTCTCAGGTAATACAAACCTCCACTGTTTCGCTCGACTTTTAAACTTACATAAAATTTTTTAACCAAAAAGCCGCTCGTCCTGTAAAAAGGCGGGCGGCTTCTTTGTAGTTGATATCAGTATTTAGCTTCAACCTCAGTTCGTTTTTCCCGATGAAAATAGGCATGTAACAGACAGAGCAGAACTGAACCCGCAGAGACAAGCGTTGCCAAGAACAGGGTTGGATGAATGCCACCATTGTCGTACATGAACCCCATAGCCAAAGGCCCAAGCAGTCTCCCACCAGTTGTAATCGCCCCTACGACCCCCAAATAAAACGGTGCATTTTCTCCGGTTTTTTCCGATATAAAAGTAGGAATAGTGGGCGAGATTAGCATTTCTCCAAATGTAGTGATAACCATTCCGACAACAAATGCGTAATAACTACCGTGGTAGGCCAGCATACACCCAAAACCGACAGCATACGCGATGGCACTGACGACGAGTTGAGCAGACAAGCTCTGATTCAATAGCCGCTTGATCCAGGATGTGATGGGTTGGCCGGCAAAAATGATAATCCCGTTGATGGTCCACAGCCAGCTATACGAAGACAGAGGCATACCTTGTTCGGTAATGTAAGGTGCAACGCCTGTGTTCCACACCGTATTGGAAAAGAAAATAAGTGCTGCGCCTAATGCCATAAACAAGTACAATTGGTAGCGCAATAGCAGGGTAAAGTTTTTCTCGCGGTCTTTTTGCTGTTCCTCCTGTTGCTCTCCGACCAGCTCCTGATGGGATATGTTCTTCATAAAAAGGAAGAAGAACAAGGCAAACAATAAGGTGCTCGTGCTGTTGAACCAAAAAGTAAGCTGGAAGGATAAAGTGGCAATGACGCCTGCCAATGCAGTTCCGATTGCCATCCCCAAATTATTACCGACGTAGACGATGTTAAATAATTCGCGACGCTGTTCCTTCCAGCGGAAACCAATAAATGCTTGAATAGCTGGGAACGACAGGTTGAACGTAAAGCCAAGTCCCATCATGAGAAGCAGGTAGACAGGCCAGCTCTGAACGAAAGGAATGGAGAATTGAATAAGTCCTTGAAAAATCAATGCACCGACAATGAGACGCTTGGCACCTAGTCGATGAAACAACGATCCGCCGATGAATTGGCCGAAGATTCCAGCCAGAGATTGGATCATCAGGACGAATCCAGCTTCTGTCATCGAGCGTTGCAAAATGGTATGTACGTATAAGGTAGTAAGTGGCCACATAAAAGCGCTCCCGGAGGAGTTAATAAAGCTGGCGATGAGGAAGAAAATGGCCTCACGTGGATAGCGATTGAGGAAAGATGACGGTGAAATCACGCGAATGCACCCCTTATCATTAAGGATAAGAATAGTATAACGAATATTCTAAACTTTGTAAATTAAAATGTATATAATGTCACAGGTACCCAAATAAAGGCTGCTCCACTTTCCGCAAATTCGAGTATACTAATCAAAGTGGAGAGATGACATCAACTGAGGATAGAGAGAATAAAGGTGGACTTTATGAAAATATGGAAACGAGTGTTGCTTCTTTTGCTTGTCGTGATGGCTGCGACAGCTGGATATTACGGATACTCTTTTTATCAATTTGCTCAAAATATTCAAGAGCCTAACATCGCACCGCCTAGTGGTGGGAATGCCACCAAAGCAGCAGAAATACCAGAGTGGGATGGCAAGGAACGTGTCAATATCCTGCTGATGGGAGTAGACCGCAGAGGAATGAAAAATAATGGGCTTCCTCGTTCTGACTCCATGATGCTGGTCAGCATCGATCCTACGGGGAAACGTTATGACATGTTTTCAATCCTGCGTGATACGTATGTAGATATTCCCGGTAGAGGTAGCTCGCGGATCAACTCTGCGATTGTAGAAGGTGGACCTGAGCTGGCAATGGAAACGGTTAGTCAGTTCACTGGACTTCCAGTAGATCGTTACGTGATTACTGACTTTGAAGGCTTCAAGGCTCTGATCGATGCAGTGGGCGGAGTCGAGATCGATGTCGAAAAAAACATGTATTATCATGACCCGACTGACAAAGGCGCTTACGATATTAATTTGAAAAAAGGACTGCAAAAGCTGGATGGAGACAAAGCCTTGCAATATGTTCGTTTCCGCCATGATGCGACCTCTGATTATACGCGGACGGAGCGTCAGCGGAAATTAATGACGGCAGTCGTGGATCAGATGAAGAATGGTACGACGCTGATGCAGCTTCCTACGATTTTGAAGGAAGTAACACCGTATGTTCAAACCAATATTAGTTCGGTGGACATGCTGAAGCTGTCTGCACTCGGATTAAAATTGAATACCTTAGAGCCAGGTAACTATCAATTGCCGCCAATGGGGATGTTCCGTGAATCGCACCGCGCAGGCTCCGTTCTGGTTCCAGATGTCGATCAGGTTCAGTCTTTTATCCAAGAAAAAATCGCACCTCCTACAGAAGCAGCAGATCAACCCGTGGGAGAAAAGAAAAGCAGCACGCAAAACTAAGCGTGCTGTTTTTTTTGTGTTTTTTAGGAAAGACTAACCATGATTTTCTAAGTGCTGAGGTGACAATGTCGATGAATCGGGAGAGTGCACGCAATTGGTTTACACATACAAGCGACTTGGTCACTGAACACATAGATGAGCCTGAAGGCCGCGTGCGACTTTTCTATTTATCGACCATGGCGGATGCCAAGGTTGTTTACAGTGAGCTCATCCCGAAGCTGCGCGAGATTTGTTTGGAAGAAAGCGGGATTGAAGTGATAGCTCAGCACGTAGGGGCGTCAAGCAGCAACCGAGTTTTCGATGAAGGGGAAGCCATTGAACGTTTACTCAGCGGTCATATTGTCATTCAAGTGGAGGACTCGTCCTACGGCTTGGCGTTCCCTAGTGATGGCACAGTTGGCAGAAGCATTCAAGCGCCCGAAATCGAAACAGTTGTACTCGGCCCACAGATCGCTTTTGTAGAAGAACTGAATGTGAACATCTGCATCGTCCGCAAATATATGTCTACCCCAAGATTGTTCCATGAACGATTGAACGTGGGGAAAACGATACCGATGAATGTATCGATGCTGTATTTGAGTGGGACGGCCGATGAGGAAAATGTGAATACGGTACGTCAACGGATTAATGATCTGGAATTGGACACCAGTCTGGATTCTACCATACTTGCTCAGCATATCGCGGACAATGAGAAATCATTATTTCCTACTCTTCAGCAAACGGAGCGTCCAGACCGTGCTATACACGGTTTGCGCCAAGGACAGATTGCCATACTCGTGGAGGGGAGCCCATTCGCTCTGCTCGGGCCTACCACCCTGTTGCAATTTTTTCAGTCGCCAGATGACTATTACTTGCGTTGGAGTCTTGCTACCTTCAACAGGCTCATGCGCATCTTTGCCATGATTTTGTCCCTGATCCTGACGCCGATCTATGTGGCAGCCCTGACCTATCATTATGAGATGATTCCAGCTGACCTCTTGCTTTCGCTCGCGCAATCACGCTCTCGGGTACCGTTCCCGCCGTTGTGGGAGGCCCTCTTGATGGAGCTGATCATTGAGCTTTTGCGGGAAGCGGGAGCGAGGCTGCCGACCAAGGTCGGTCAGACGATTGGTATCGTGGGCGGTATTGTTATCGGACAAGCTATCGTTCAGGCTGGATTTACCAGCAATATTTTAATTATTATCGTTGCCCTCGGGGCTTTGTCATCCTTTATCGCGCCTAGCTATATGATCGGTTCTACGATCCGGGTGGTTCGTTTTCCAATGATTTTTCTGGCGGGTGTGCTGGGTGCATTAGGCATTGTGGTCGGATTTAGTTATTTAGCCAGTCACTTGCTTCGCCAGACCAGCTTAGGGCGTCCGTATATGTACCCGATTTACCCCGTGCGATTTTCAGATTGGAAGGACGGATTTATACGCGCTCCCTTATCCTCCCTTTCGGAACGCCTCAAGTTTTTTAACCCAAAACGAATATCGCGCTTTGACAGGGATAGAGCCAAAGAGAAGAAAGACATTGATGAGTAAGCGAGGCGGCTATGAAGATCAACATCGATGTAAGTAAGGGCAATACCATATCGGCATATCTTGCAGGGGTTCTTGTACATGGCACGCAGGTTGGGATGGGCATTCTGGGCTTCCAACGAATCATTGCCAAGGAAGCGGGGCACGATGCTTGGATATCTGTCATACTCGCAGCCTTGTTTACTCATCTTACGGTGATGACCATTAACAAGACCTTGCAAAGATACCCCTCAGCCGATATTTACGGAATTCAGGAAGATGTGTTCGGAAAGTGGCTGGGAACAGGCATTAGCATCATTTATTTGACCTATTTTTTTGTGTCGGCTGGAGTCATTTTACGTACCTACATCGAAGTTGTCCAAACATGGGTCTTTCCGAATTTGCCTACGTGGATTCTGTCTGGCATCATCCTTTTTCTAGCGTTTTACACAGTCGTAGGGGGGATAAGAGTCATAGCAGGCTATTCGTTTTTTTCTATTATGGTCACGATATGGCTGATACTTGATTTATATTTTCCCTTGCAATTTGCGCGTTGGGAATATTTGCTTCCCATCATGGACACTAGCCTAGAGGACCTTTTCAATGGAATGATCGCCATGTCTCTGACCAGTGCCGGCTTTGAGATTCTCTACGTTGTCTATCCTTATGTACAAAATAAAGATAGAGTACATAAAAGTGTGCAGTTGGGAGTGCTAGTGACGTATCTGATTTATTTGTTTGTCATGATTGTGGCGCTGGTCTTTTTTAGTCAGGGTCAGCTCATGAGAACGATCTGGGCGACACTCAATATGCAAAAGATGGTGTACCTCCCTATTTTGGAAAGGTTTGAGCTGGTTGTCATTTCGTTGTGGCTTCTCGTGATCTTACCGAATATCATGTTGTATTTGTGGTCTTCTGCCCGGGGGCTCAAGCGCTTGTTCGGATTCAACCTGCGTCATTCGTTGTATTGGATTATGCCCGTGATTTATGTAGCTTCCTTGTCGCTGCTATCCAGGCAGGAGATGAGCAGGATGACGAATATATTCTCGCAAATAACCGTGTACATGATTTACGTGTACCCCTATTTTTTGTACTTCATGGTCTTGCTGAAACAGCGAAAGCAACGGGCGAAACCAACCAGCAAAGGAGAGAGTGCCTGATGCTGTCTGATCGAAAACATTGGATGCGATTATCCAATCGGCTTCTTGCGGTGTGGTGTTCAGGTTTCCTCATCTTAGCAGGCTGTACAGATCGGCAAATTTTTGATGAGACAGGACTTGCCACGGCTGTCGGCTATGATCTGTTAAAGGATGGAAATATTCGTGGGACAGCGATCATGCCCTCCATTAATCCAGAGGCGAAAGAAAAGATACAGCTTTTCTCAGCTACCGGTGAAACCAGCAAAGGTATTCGGGATCGGATTAATTTACAATCAGATAAAAAAGTATTGGGTGGGCAAATTCGTGTCACACTCTACAGTGAAAACTTGGCAAAACGTGGACTTGGCAGTATCGTTGACACGTTGTATCGGGATTCCTCTATTTCCAGCAGGGTTTATCTTTGCCTATTTGAAGGCGAAACATATGATATGTTAACGTATCCCTACTCGGAAGAAGGAAATATCGGAATCTATTTATACCGTATGATTGAGCAAAATATTGAAGGGGAAAAAATTCCTTCTTCCACCATGCATGAGTTTTTTCGAGCTTATTATGACAAAGGAATCGACCCGATCATGCCGTACATTGCAAGAAAGGGAAATGAGCTGCAAATCAAGGGTATCGCATTATTTCGAGGGGATCGTTATGTAGGGTGGATCACACCAAAGGAAGCCTTTTTAATCAAGCTCATGCATGGGAAATTCAGCATTGGCAGCTACGATACTTCTGTTCCTGCTCATATTTTTGGTGAGGAGCCAAAGAGCCACGGAAGTAAAAAAGACCGCGTGCAGCTTGTCTTTGACACCATTTCCAGCACATCTAAAATTGACCTGACCCAAGTGTCCCCCCCGGTATTTGATATTCATATCCGATTCCATGCGCGGATTTTGGAATTAACCCTTCCGCTGAAGCTAGAGAATGCAAAGCTGATGAAAATCATGGAGAATGCACTGGAAAAAGAGATCGAAAAAGAATTGCAGAAAGTTGTCAGTAAATTGCAGGGCTTCGATGTCGATCCCGCTGGATTCGGGATGGTGTATCGTGCAAATAGAAGAGGAATGGTAAACATGACGCAGGCCGAGTTGAGAAAAGTCTTCAAGGAAGCAAGGTTTCGCTTTCATGTAAAATCAACCATCATCCGCAACGGCGTCATGGATTAAAAAACTTTTCCTGCTATTACTATTGACGTTATATTTTCAAAAAGGATATAATCCGTTTTGTATCATCAAGAAATAGAAAAAACGAACATAATATACGTAGATATCTTTCTTATCAAGAGAGGCGGAGGGACAGGCCCTATGAAGCCCGGCAGCCGGTTCATTTTCGAATGAACGTCGCGGTGCCAATTCCTACAAGGTTGTATTGATCTTGTATAGATGAGAAGGGTGGATGCGAACGTATACATTGCGTTGCAGCCCCTTTTTCGTTTATTGAAAAAGGGGTTTTCTGATTTTATTTAGATTGTGGTCGGGAGGTGGATGCGTTGATCCAACTGCGTCATTTGCATAAAAGCTATCAAGTACAAGGTAAAACCATCCCAGCATTAACGGGGATCGACCTTTCCATAGAGCAAGGAGAAATATACGGGATTATCGGACACTCTGGTGCAGGGAAAAGTACGTTGATCCGGTGCATCAATTTGCTGGAGCGCCCAACTTCAGGGGAAGTTATTGTGGACGGTGTCGATTTGACAAAGCTGGCTGAAGGGAAGCTGCAAGAAAAGCGCCGCTCAATCGGCATGATTTTTCAGCACTTCAACTTGCTGTCTTCTTCGACAGTCGGCGAAAATGTCGCTTTTCCACTCAAGCTGGCCAAGCGTCCGAAGGCAGAGATTGATAAGAAAGTAAACGAGCTGCTGAAGCTGGTTGGCTTGGAGGCACATAAGGACAAATATCCGTCTCAGCTGTCTGGCGGACAGAAGCAGCGTGTCGGAATCGCCCGGGCGCTCGCGAATGATCCAAAAGTGCTGCTCTGTGACGAAGCTACATCGGCTCTCGATCCGCAGACGACGAACTCCATTCTGGCACTGCTTTTGGATATCAACCGCAAGCTGGGCTTGACCATTGTGCTGATTACCCACGAGATGCACGTCATTCGCTCCATTTGTGATCGTGTCGGCGTGATTGATGGAGGAAAGATCGTCGAGTCGGGTAACGTACTGGACGTATTCCTTCGTCCGAAGCATCCAACGACACAAGAATTCGTGGAACAAGTGGCGGATTCTACAGAACTGCGCGAAGCAGTTGAGCACGAAAAGGCTTCGGGGATCCGTACCATTGCTCGTGTCACCTTCCTCGGAGAAAAAACGTACCAGCCGATCCTGTTCCAAACGATGCAAGAGACCGGCACGGTGTTCAGCATTTTACAGGGAACGATCTCTCGCATGAAGGATACGCCGTATGGTCAGTTGGTGATTGAGCTGGAAGGCGATGTTGCACAGAATCAAAAGACCATTGAGACGCTGCGCCAACGTGGCTTGGAAGTAGAGGTGATATAAATGGACTGGACATTCGAGAATGTGGATTGGGCTGAAATCGGCGTAGGTACGATGGACACGCTCACGATGCTCGGCTTTTCCACCCTGTTTACCGTCCTGATTGGTTTGCCGTTGGGAATCATTCTGTTTTTGACTTCACGCGGACAGCTTCTGCAAAACCGCACTTTTTATACGATCGCATCATTCGTTGTCAACGTATTACGTTCGGTACCGTTTATCATTTTGATGATCTTGCTGATTCCTGTGACGAAAATGATCGTAGGAACTTCACTCGGCGTACTTGGTGCCATTCCGCCGCTCGTATTTGGTGCCGCTCCGTTTTTCGCGCGTTTGGTGGAAACCTCTCTGCGTGAGATTGATAAAGGCGTGATTGAGGCTGCACAATCTATGGGGGCTTCCAATTGGCAGATCGTCTGGAATGTCCTTTTGCCAGAGTCTAGATCTGGCCTGATCGCGGGTATTACGATCACGACGGTTACGCTGGTCTCCTACACCGCAATGTCTGGGGTAATTGGCGGTGGTGGTTTGGGTGACTTGGCGATCCGATACGGATACCAACGCTTCCAAACCGATGTCATGATTGTGACTGTTGTTATTTTGCTGGTGATGGTACAGATCTTACAATCGCTGGGGGACCGTCTGGTTCTTAAGTTCAGCCGTAAGTAGGATTTTTCCATATAAGTTATCAAAGAATAAGACAAATACATGCAAGGGGGAAATCATTCATGAAAAAGCTAGTCGTATCTGTACTTTCTACTGTATTGGCATTTTCTTTGGCAGCTTGCGGAGGCAAAACCGAAACAGCACCTGCTCCAGCTGAAGGCGGCGCACAAGGCGGACAACAGGAAGTAACATTGAAGGTAGGCGCTTCTCCCGTTCCACACGCAGCAATCTTGAAATTCGTTCAACCAAAACTGAAAGAACAAGGCGTGAACCTGGAAATTAAAGAGTTCACCGATTATGTACAACCTAACGTTCAAGTGAACGAGAAACAACTCGACGCAAACTTCTTCCAGCACAAGCCTTACCTGGAAGACTTCAATAAAGGACAAAACATGAACCTGGAGCCAGTAGTGGCTGTTCATATCGAGCCATTCGGCGCTTACAGCAAAAAAGTAAAATCTGTAGATGAATTAGCTGATGGCGCAACAGTCGCACTGCCAAACGATCCAACAAACAGCGGTCGTGCACTCGCACTCTTGGAGAAAAATGGCGTGATCAAGCTGAAAGAAGGCGCTGGCATCAGCGGTACAGTGAAAGACGTTGTTGAGAACAAGAAAAACCTGAAATTCAAAGAAGTAGAAGCAGCAATGCTGCCACGCGTTCTGGAAGAAGTAGATTTGGCATTGATCAACACCAACTATGCGCTGGAAGCAAAGCTTGTTCCAACCAAAGACGCCCTGTTTATTGAAGATAAAGATACTCCATACGCAAACTTCTTGGTAGCTCGTCCTGACAACAAGGATTCCGAAGCGATTCAAAAGCTGGCAAAAGCACTGAACTCACCTGAAGTGAAAAAGTTCATTGAAGATGAATACAAAGGCGCGATTATTCCAGCGTTCTAAAGTAGAAATAATTGATCGATCAACAAAAGCCCAACTGGCCGAAAAGCTGGTTGGGCTTTACTTTTGTTTATAATATAATGAATTTTCATAAAATTTAATTAAATCTATAACAACTCCGTTTTCAACCCAATTCCGGTTGAGTATATTGTGTTTGAAATGTGAAAATATAAATAAGGGGGAATTTTCAGATGAAAAGAAATCTCAAGTTGTTTCTTGGCGCGATGCTGGTCGCCGGAAGCGTGTTAGCTGGATGCTCCACGAGTCAGCCATCAACGACAGCCCCTCCAGCTGAGGGAACCGCAGCACCCGCTGAAAAGCCTGCAAATGCAAAGCCGCAGCTATTTCGGGCGAACATTACGAGCGAGCCATCGACAGCGGACCCTGGTCTTGCGAAGGATGCCACTTCGGGAGCGGTTGTTCGTGCTACTTTTGATGGCTTGACTCGCTTCGATGCTAACGCAAAGCCAGTGAATTCAGTAGCATCCGATATAAAGCTCTCAGATGACAAACTGGTGTATACGTTCACGCTCCGCGACTCGAAATGGAGCAATGGCGATCCAGTAACTGCCCATGACTTCGTGTATGCATGGAAGCGTGCACTCGGCAAGACTTTTGGGGCTGAGTATGCATATCAGTTGTACTATATTAAAAATGCGAAGCTGATTCACGAAGGCAAGGTAAAGCCCGACGAACTCGGTGCAAAGGCTCTCGATGACAAAACACTGGAAGTCACGCTGGAGAATCCTACGCCTTACTTCCTGGAGCTGACGTCTTTCTACACATACTACCCGGTTAATCAAAAAGTAGTGGAAGCCAATCCGAAATGGGCAAACGAAGCGGCAACGCACGTAAGCAACGGTCCATTTAAGATGAAAGCGTGGGAGCACAAGAGCAAGATCGTGCTTGAAAAGAACGACCACTACTGGGATAAAGACGTAGTGAAGCTCGATCACATTGAGTTTACGATGATCGAGGACGATAATACAGCCCTGTCCATGTTCGAGAACGGAGAGCTGGATTGGGCAGGTCAGCCACTCGGTGGGCTTCCGACCGATGCTATTCCGACATTGAAAGAAACAGGCAAGCTCGTGGTGCATCCAAAAGCGACGATGTACTGGTACAAGTTGAACACGACAAAAGGGCCGCTCAGCAATGTGAAAATTCGTAAAGCCTTGGCATACTCGCTAGATCGTCAAACCATCGTAGATAACATCACACAAGTCGGCCAGGTGCCAACGATGGGGATGCTGCCGCAATCCATGATTATCAATAAAGATGGTTACTTCAAGGATAATGATGTAGAAACAGCCAAAAAGCTGTTGGAAGAAGGCATGAAGGAGCTTAACGTAACAAAGCTGCCACCGATCACTTTGTCTTACAATCCAAGCGACAGACATAAGAAAATTGCTGAAGCAATTCAGGACCAATGGAAACAAAAGCTTGGCATTGAAGTAAAACTCATGGTTAAGGAGGCCACTGTTCACTTGCAGGATATGCATGAACTCAATTACGAAATAGGCCGTATCGGCTGGAATGCAGACTTTAATGATCCAATGAACTACCTGGAAATGTTCCGAGATGGTAAAACAGGCAACAACGACACGGGCTGGGAAGATCCGCGCTATCAGGAGCTGCTGAAGCAGGCATCGGTAGAAACTGACCCAGAGAAGCGCAAGCAGCTGTTTGGCGAGGCTGAGCAAATCTTCATGGATGCCATGCCTTTGATCCCAATGTTCACGGATGTGGATGTCTGGGTGCAAAGTGACAAAGTGAAAGGTGTTCAAGTGGATGGACTCGGATTTATCGATCTGAAGTGGGCAGAAATGACGGAGTAACGAATATAACAAAAATCCCGAGGCCAACGAAATTGCTGGTCTCGGGATTCTTTTGTATTAGTAGCCAAAATCAAGTGTCTTGCCTGTCTCCGCATACGTCTTGATCGACGAGAGCATCATCGGCCAATTGTTGCTGGCACTTACGTGGGAGGGGTGGTCTTCTGTCCATTGATCATGGATCAGTGTCAGCTTGGTGCAGCCGCCAACCGGTTCTAAGGTAATGGTGACGCGAGTCTGCAATTCCGCATGATTTTCGTAATAGGCAGGACCAGGATGTTCAGTGAAACTGAAAATGTGATGAGGTTCGAACTGCAAGATTTTCCCGTATACATGCACCGTGTCGTCACCAGCTTTTCCCGGACCAACGTAAGCCATCTCATCGCCTACTTGAAAAGTCGAGCGGATCGTACAGCCAAAGAAAGTACTCTTTACGCCTTCATCGGAAGTAAGGACATGCCAGACCTGCTCTGGCGTAGCATTAATGTAGAAATCGAAGCGAAGATCCATCGTTTTACCCCCTGATTTTTTCATTTGGGAATTGTAATCAAGTCTCCCAACTACTACTCTTACTATAAGAAGAATTCGGTAGTGTGTATTGTAAAAACACGACAGGAGGCGCACCTTGGAAAATCAGACTGCCAAGCTCCCAAAGGGTGTACTGCATGCCATGATTGGACAGAAGAAATTTTCACTGGAGAGATACGAGCCATCTGCCGAAATTAGCTACTTCGTGCAGCACTACTGGGTCGTCAGGTGGGATTTGCGTACAGAACTTCCTCACTCGCAAACCGTATTGGCTCATCCTAATGTGAATCTGGTGTTTGAAAAAGGAGCAACGGGCATTTTTGGTGTAGCACGTACGACTTCCTCGCATCTATTAGAGGGACAAGGTCACGTTTTCGGTGTAAAATTCAGGCCCGGAGGTTTTTATCCGTTTCTGAATGCCCCGGTATCAAAGCTGAGTGGCAGTTCTACGAGTCTGGAAGCCGTATTTGGAGTTGCAACCGAGCAGCTTGAAAAAGAAGTGCTGAGCCTGCCAGATGATCAGCAAATGGTGAAAACGGTAGAAGCCTTTCTAGTCGAACATTTGCCGAAGCCTGACCCGAATGTAACGCGCATCAGTGAAATCGTCAGGATGATCCAAGCAGATCGAGCCGTACTCAAGGTCGAGGATGCTGTACAGTTGACCGGAATGAACTTGCGGACGATGCAGCGTTTATTTGATCGGTACGTAGGCGTTAGCCCAAAGTCGGTCATCCAACGATACAGACTGCATGAGGCGGCAGAGCAGATTGACCAGGGAACGGTCCAAGATTGGCTGGACCTGTCTACTTCTCTAGGCTACTACGATCACTCTCACTTCATTCGAGATTTTCGAGCAATCGTCGGTGTAGCACCGAACGAGTATCGACGAGCCCATATTTAATCATAGTGAACCCCTTCGCCTTCTGGCTGGAGGGGTTGTTTATTTGCCGCATAATTTTTTATGTACGAGGCATACTTCATCATGATTAAGTATGCTGAATTTATTTCCTTTAATAGAATTTGATGTTTGAATAAAACATAATTAATTTTACTTAAAATGTCTTCAATATTACTAAAAATGCAGTATATTTGTGGAGTAGCTTTCAATGAAGTTTTACCGATAGAAAAAAGGGGGTCAACACCGTGAAAAAAAGCGTTTTTGCAGCAATGAGTTCTATCCTAGTTTTGAGTGCGGCGCTGGCAGGCTGTGGCGGCGGCGAGAAAGCAGAGCAAGGTAGCAAACCTGCTGGTGAGCAAACAAGTGGACCTAAAGAATTGAGAATGAACATGATGTCCGAACCACCAACTGCTGACCCTGCATTGGCTGAGGATTCTACTTCCAGTGCGGTTCTGCGTGCAACATTTGATGGTCTCACTCGTATTGGCGAAGATGGCAAACCACAACCATCTGTAGCAGAAAAAATTGACGTATCCCAAGATGGTCTTACTTATACATTCACCCTGCGTGACAGCAAATGGAGCAATGGAGAGCCAGTTACTGCAAAAGATTTCGAATTCGCTTGGAAGCGAGCGCTCAATCCGAAGACAGCATCTAACTACTCCTACCAATTGTATTACCTGAAAAACGCAGAAGAATACAACAAGGGTAAAGCAAAAGCTGATGATGTTGGCGTAAAAGCGACAGACGATAAAACACTCGTCGTGACTTTGAAAAACCCAACACCATTCTTCTTGGAGCTGACTGCGTTCTATACGTACTACCCAGTTAACCAAAAAGTAGTGGAAGGCAGCGATAAATGGGCGGGCGAAGCAGCTACACACGTAGGTAACGGTCCATTCAAAATGGAAACATGGGAACATAAGAGCAAATTGGTTCTCGTGAAGAGCGATACCTACTGGGATAAAGATGTTGTAAAACTCGACAAGCTCAACTTCTCCATGGTTGAAGATGCAAATACAGAGCTGTCCATGTTCGACAATGACGATCTGGATTGGTCCGGAGCTCCTTTGAGCGCACTTCCTACTGATGCAATTCCTGCATTGAAAGAATCCGGTCAAATGCAAACACGCCCGATCGCGGGTACGTACATGTACAAGTTCAATACGGAAGTTCCGCCGTTCAACAACGCGAAAATCCGTAAGGCGTTTGCTTATGCAATCGATCGTAAATCTATCATCGACAACATCACGCAAGCAAACCAAGAACCAGCTATGGGTCTGATCCCGCCAACAATGGCAGTGGCAACAAGCCCGTACTTCAAAGACGGCGATGTAGAAGCAGCGAAAAAAATGCTGGAAGAAGGTATGAAGGAAGAAGGTATTACCAAAATGCCGACCCTGACACTTTCCTTCAACACGTCTGAAGGTCACAAGAAAATTGCCGAAGCGATCCAAGACCAATGGAAGAAAGCACTCGGCGTAGACATTAAGCTGGAGAACAAAGAATGGAAAGTATTCTTGGAAGATGTGAACCAAGGTAAATTCCAAATCGCACGTTCCAGCTGGACTGGTGACTACAACGATCCATACACGTTCTTGGACCTGTTCAAGGACAAAGATGGCGGCAACAACGACACGAAATGGGAAAATCCGAAGTACAAAGAGCTGCTGAACCAGTCTGCTTTGGAACAAGACCCAGAAAAACGCAAACAAATCCTGGCACAAGCAGAAGCCGTTTTCATGGACGAAATGCCAGCAATGCCAATCTACTACTACACTCATTCTTATGTGAAAAAAGACAAAGTAAAAGGTGTAGTACTCGACGGTCTGGGCTTCGTAGACTGGAAATGGGCAGACATTCAATAAGAAAAACCGCATAACACGTTGTAATAAAGGAAGGGTGCTACGGCACTCTTCTTTTTTTATAAACCATTTATAAGAGAGAACAATCGAGCAGAGGATTGACGGTAATAGTAGAAATTATAAAATTACTAATTAAATTACTATTGCCACTTTACTGAATGTAGGTAAAATTAGCTGAATGAAAAAATAGAACGATAAATGAGGTGTGAATCCTCAACCCTGAAAAAGCTTGATATTATGCAGTTTTCCTTGAAGATATCGAGGTAGGGATGTTATGGAAAAATTATTTATCGATCAACATATTTTATAATTTATTAATTCTCTTTATAAATAAATAAAAATTTATTAAATCATTGTAAAACATATTTAAAAAATATATAAAACCATGTATATTGATAAAAGATTTAGAAAAGGGGGATTACTTGTATGAAAAAGAATGTGTTCGTGGCAATGAGTTCTATCCTCGTTCTTGGTGCGGCACTCGCAGGATGCGGTGGCGGAAACCAGGCGGCACCAGCAGATAGCAATGCATCGGCAGGAAAGACAGAAAATTCTGCACCAGCAACTGGCTCTAAATTACTGAAACTGAACCTGCACTCCGAGCCACCAACAGCTGACCCAGGTATCGCGGAAGATACAACTTCCAGCACAATCATCACAGCTACCTTCGAAGGTCTGACTCGCGTTGGTAAAGACGGTAAATATGCTCCAGCAGCAGCAGAGAGCTATACTGTTTCTGAGGACGGTAAAAAATATACATTCAAAATCCGTGATAACAAATGGAGCAATGGCGATCCTGTATCCGCAAAAGATTTCGAATATGCGTGGAAACGCGCTCTTAATCCAAAAACAGCTTCCAACTATGCATACCAACTGTACTATGTGAAGGGCGCAGAAGCCTACAACAAAGGCAAGGGTAAAGTAGAAGAAGTTGGCGTAAAAGCAGTTGACGATAAAACACTCGAAGTAGAATTGGCGAACCCAACTCCATTCTTCCTGGAGCTGGTTGCATTCAAAACATACTTCCCAGTTAATCCAAAAGTAGTAGATGGCAATGAGAAATGGGCTACCGATGCGAAAACAGTTATTGGTAACGGTCCATTCAAAATGGATTCTTGGGAGCACAAGAGCAAGCTCGTAGTTTCCAAAAACGACAACTACTGGGATAAAGACAATGTAAAATTGGACAAAATCGAATTCTCCATGGTAGAGGATGAGAATACTGAGCTGTCCATGTACGAAAACGGTGAACTGCACTGGGCAGGTGCTCCAACATCTGCGTTGCCAACAGACGCGATCCCGGCTTTGAAAGAATCCGGCAAAATGACAACTCAGCCAATCGCGGGTACTTACTTCTACCGTTTCAACACAGAAAAACCACCGTTCAACAACGTAAAAATCCGTAAAGCGTTTGCCTATGCGATCGATCGTCAAAGCCTGATCGACAACATCCTGCAAGCTGGTCAATTGCCTGCAACAGGTTATGTACCACCAAGCATGGCACTGAACAAAGACGGTTTCTACAAGGATAATGACATCGAGACAGCGAAGAAATTGCTCGAAGAAGGATTGAAAGAAGAGGGTCTCACCAAATTCCCGGCACTTACTCTTTCCTTCAACACTTCCGAAGGTCACAAAAAGATTGCTGAGGCAATCCAAGACCAATGGAAGAAAAATCTGGGCGTAGACGTGAAGCTCGAGAACAAAGAGTGGAAGGTATACCTGGATGACGTACACCAAGGTAAATACCAAGTGGCTCGTGCAGGCTGGTTGGGTGACTTCAACGATCCAATCAACTTCCTGGAAATGTTCAAGGAAAAAGACGGCGGAAACAACGATACTCGTTGGGAAAATCCGAAGTACAAAGAACTCCTGAACCAATCCGCTCTGGAGCTAGACCCAGAAAAACGTAAAGCAATCCTGGCGCAAGCGGAGCAAATCCTGATGGATGAAATGCCAATTATGCCAATCTACTACTACACACAATCTTGGGTGAAAGACGACAAGGTTCAAGACGTAATCATCGATGGTCTGGGTGCTGTAGATTACAAATACGCAGATATCGCAGAAAAGAAATAATAGCTGTGCCTGTAAAAGAAGAGCGGTGTTATACTCACCTCTCTTCTTTTTTTTGTCTATTTAATATCCAAAATTTTACTTTTTATTGTATACTATTTTTGGAAGATTTTATCAGGAGGTAATGAGGGTATATGATGAAGAAGAGTGTTTTTATGGTGTTGAGTTCAGTCCTTGTTTTCGGTGGAATGATGACAGGGTACGAAGGCGCTATCCAAGCAGCTGAGCCTAAAGTATTAAGAATAAATCTGCAATCGGAGCCGCCTACAGCAGACCCAGGAATTGCGGAGGATACTACCTCTAACACGATCATCACAGCTACATTCGAAGGTCTGACACGTCTCGGAACAGATGGAAAGCTACACCCAGCCGCTGCCGAGAGCTTTACTGTTTCTGAGGATGGGAAGACTTATACATTCAAGATTCGTGAAGCAAAATGGAGCAACGGGGATCCAGTAACGGCACATGACTTCGAATATGCTTGGAAACGTGCACTCGATCCAAAGACAGCATCCAACTACGCCTACCAGTTGTATTATGTGAAAGGTGCAGAAGACTTCAACAAAGGGACCGGCAAAGCAGAAGACGTTGGCGTAAAGGCGATTGACGATAAGACGCTAAAAGTGGAACTGACAAACCCGACACCATTTTTCCTGGAGCTGGTTGCTTTTAAAACATATTTTCCGGTGAACAAGAAGGTAGTCGAAGGTAACAGAAAATGGGCTGACGAGGCAAAGACGGTTGTTGGCAACGGACCATTCAAAATGGAAACATGGGAACACAATAGCAATCTGACTGTCGTAAAGAACGAGAAGTACTGGGATAAAGCCAATGTAAAATTGGATAAAATCAAATTCACCATGATAGAGGATGGGAATACGGAATTGGCCATGTTTGATAACGACGAGCTGGATTGGGCGGGTGCTCCAACGTCCGCCCTGCCAATCGATGCACTTCCGATTTTGAGGGAAGCTGGCATATTGAAGACACAGCCAATCGCCGGCACCTATTTTTATCGTTTCAATACAGAGCAAGCACCGTTTACCAACGCAAAAATTCGTAAGGCGTTCGCGTATGCAATTAATCGTGAAAGCATCACCGCCGATATCCTACAAGCGGGTCAAGTACCGGCCATAGGCTTTATACCACCGAGCGTGGCGTTGAATAAAGACGGTTACTTTACAGACAATGACCTGGAAGTTGCAAAGAAATTACTGGTAGAAGGTATGAAGGAAGAGGGTATCTCCAAACTCCCTCCAATTACACTCATCTATAACACATCCGAAGGTCATAAAAAGATCGCAAAAGAAATACAGGATCAATGGAAGAAAAACCTCGGTGTAGATATCAAGCTCGAAAATAAAGCGTGGAAGGTATACTTAGACGACGTACACCAAGGTAATTATCAAATCGCTCGTGGAGGATGGCTGGGTGATTTCAATGATCCCATCAACTTCTTGGAAATGTTCCAGGAAAAAGACGGAGGAAACAATGATACGCGTTGGGAAAATCCAAAGTACAAGGAGCTCCTGAACCAATCCGCTCTGGAGCAAGACCCGGAAAAACGCAAAGCAATTCTCATGCAGGCTGAGCAAATCCTGATGGATGAAATGCCAATCATGCCAATCTACTTCTATACTCAATCTTGGGTGCAGAACGAGAATCTGAAAGATGTCGTAATCGATGGTCTAGGTGCTATCGATTTCAAATATGCGGATATCACCAAAAAATAAGAATGCAGGTGAAGAGGGCTATTTTCGAGTCCCTCTTCTTTTTTTCTGTCTCATGGACAAATGACCAATCCATTACGCCCTTGGCTACATAGAGTAAAAAGGAACTAACTGCAACTAGGGGGGATATTGATGGATATTGGTTCTTTGCTCAACATTGTAAAATCAATTCCTAAGGAAAAGTTGAGGACAGATGCGGGAATCAAGGAAGTCATTCGTGAAATGGCCAGAAAGTCAGGGAAAAAATTGACCGAGCAAGAGGTTAACAGTTATGCTGCGCAGTTTCGTCAGATGCAGAAAACAGAAAATGTCGGAAGTCTGTTGAATAAGCTTTCGAAAAAAGGTGTCACTGCAAAGGATTTGGAAAATATAAAAAAACGTTTTAGATAAGGGGGTAGAGTGAGGAGGGAGGTGGGATTATCGTTGAGAAAATGAAAGCGAAAAAGAAGCAGGCTGTGCCCAAGAACCATTTGCTAGAATCGATCAATAAACTTGCGGATGCACAGCATTCAAACAATGCCCAAATGATGAAAGAAATGAGTCAGGTGCGACAGGAGCTACAGGATATGAAGAATACACTGGGGCGTCTTAAACAGGCACCTCCAAGAAGTACAGGAGAACGGCGAGGTCTGCTGTTTGGAGGACGACGGAATACCGCTCAAGTGGAAGCTGTAACCCAACCACCACAAAAGCCTGCTATTTCTATCGAAGATTTACTGCCGCTTTTACCGTATCTAGGCGACGCTATTCCCCAATTGAAAAACCCAAAGGTAGCTGACTCCATTAAGGTGCTGTCAAATCCAGCTGTGATTTCGCTGATACAGCAATTTCTTGCCAACGGGGGCTTGAACATGATAAAAAAACCGGTTCAAGAAGTAAGTAGGCAAGAGAGAAGGGGATTTTTTCGATAACAAATATCAGTTACAAAGACTGTCTCGCGGGCTTGCGGAGGCGGTCTTTTCATTTTGGTACCAAAAGACTATAAACTTTACAGATCATCTAGCGTCTAATAGAATGGTGAACGTTGCACATTGGCTGACGCCACATAACGAAGAAAACAGACATCACGGAGGAGGTCAGGATGAAGAGACGATTTTACCCTCTGCTTTTTGCGCTGCTGGTCCTGCTGCTAATCCCCGGTTGGGCGGTTGCAGCAAGCAGTGCCTCAGAGGAGGCTGTCAATCTCATGATTGGTGGACAAGCAGTGAATGCTGAAGTGCCGCCAGTCATCAAGAATGGACGCACGTTGGTTCCCGTCCGTGTCATCGCCGAAGGGCTAGGTGCAAAAGTGGATTGGAATGACGCTACTCGAACAGCTGTCATTACCAGAGGCACACAGCACCTCTCCCTTACACTTGACTCCCGTACAGCAGTGTTGAACGGCAAACAAGTGAAGCTCGATACGCCGCCTGTTATTTCACAAAAGCGTATGCTGCTGCCACTGCGTTTTGTCGGGGAGTCACTTGGCGTTACAGTCGGGTGGGACAACAGCACACGAACTGTCATTGCGAACGAAACACCACAGGTCAAGCTGAATGGCAAGGCACCAACCCAGCCGATCAAGCTGTATCAAGTGGAAGACACGATGTACGCGTCCGCACAGGCTGTAGCTGAGCAAGTGGGACAAAAAGGCTTTGCGTGGAAAAGACCTGAGCGCGGGATGACGATTGATGATCAGTTGGTCCTCCCATTACGTCAATTGGAGGACGAGCTTGGAGGGTCATTTGCGTGGGACAAGAAAAATAATCAGGTTGAGATCGATCGCCTCAATATTTTGAAAGATGTATCTGAGGACGGCGACCGTATTCGTATTGAAACGACCATACCTGTCATTCCTCAGTCCTTTGTGATGACAGGTCCTCACCGGATCGTCTTGGATCTCCCACAAACAGCATTGGATGATGATTTAATTGAAGATCTAAAACGTCAAGACGAGAAAAACGATAGCGTAGGCGAATCCGAGGAAGTAGCCTCTGCTGATGATGAAGACCAAGGCACAGATTCAGATTCTGACGAACTGAATCAGGCAGAACAAGCGAAAGAAGAACCTCTCATCGCTGACCTGCGTTACAGCCAATACAGTGCATCTCCTGACACGGTTCGTGTCGTCATTGAGCTGAACCAAAAGAGCACGTATGAGCTGGCTTACACGAAAGACGGTATCGAAGTAAAATTGACGCCAAAACCGAAGAAAACAGGCTACCTGATCGTCGTTGACGCCGGTCATGGAGGCAAAGACCCAGGCACGAAGGGCTCTGCTGGCAACAATGAAAAAGATTACAACTTGGCTGTCTCCAATAAGATTGTGGCTTTGCTGAAGCAATATCCAGAGTTTCAAGTCGTTCCCGTCCGCACGACGGATGTGTTTTATGAACTGTCAGAGCGTGTCGCTTTTGCCAATGAGTTAGAAGCCGACTTGTTCTTGTCTATGCATGCCAACGCATTCCCGAAACCGACGGCTGCAGGAACAGAAACTTTCTATTATAATGAAAACAGCAAAGACTTTGCCCAAGTGGTACATAAACATTTGCGTGGGGCAACGCAGTTCCCGGATCGAGGCGTCAAGCAGAGTGGCTTTTATGTGATCAAAAACACGAAAATGCCTGCTGTATTGACCGAAACTGGCTTCCTCTCCAATCCACAGGAGAACGCACAGCTGACGAATCCGGCATTCCAAGATAAAATCGCGAAAGCCATTGTTGCGGCTATTCGTGAATACTACGAGTCTTATCAGTAAGGGGGCTTTTCACGATGAAAAAAAGTCGAGTGATCTGGATGGCAGCGTTATTGATGCTGCTTTTGGCCGGATGTGGGCAAAACGCGACAGAAACACCACAGCCAACCACTCCAGTAGAACAGCCATCTGGTTCAAACACTGATCCATCGACAACAGAGCCGACTCTGAAAAAGCAAATGGTCACCGTTTACTATTCGGATAATAATGTGATGGAGCTGCAAAAAGAAGAGCAAGAGATCACGTTTGCAGAAGATATCGAGAAGTACAAAAAGACACTTGCCCTGCTGGAGACGCCTGTAAAGCCAGACGTGCACATTCCGCTGTGGAAAGACTTCAAGTACCATTCGATCACACTTGATAAAGGAACCCTGAAAATTGACGCAGATAGCAAGAATCAGTTCAATATGGGTTCAAGTGGCGAGACGATGGCTATGGATGCGTTGAAGAATACATTCTTTCAGTTCTCGGAAGTAAAGGAGATTGTCTTCTTGGAGGATGGCAAGAAAGTAGAAACGCTGATGGGGCACGTAGATCTCTCCGAGCCACTGAAACGAGACAATTAATCATCGCCATAAAAGCGGCACACCCTGTTAATCGGGATGTGCCGCTTTTTTTCGTGGAGAGAAGAATATTTCCAGTCTAGGCTCCAGGCTCCGTCCTGCTGGGGGTTGAGACTGTCCGCTCCGAAGCGATTAGCGGGGAAACGCAAAAGTGGTAGCCGCTTCGTCGAATGGGCACGTTGCGTTTCTTTTGCCCGCTAATCGCTTCTCCGCTCGGTAGGACTCCACAAGTCGCTACGTCTGGAAATATTCTTCTCTGTCGTGACTGAATACGTTCTTCATTCTTTTAAAGCCCGAATAGCACGATAGCTCGTAGAGGAAACAGGAGAAATAAGCGAAGATCTTTGGTACACCGACCGAGGCGTAATGAAAAAAAGCGAAACAAGCTTTTAGCGTCCACCTCTGAGACGCCTCTTGAATGGACCACTTTGGACGCGGGTTTCGCTTTTTTTCATGGAGACGGGCAGTGAATCCCTCAGCGGGTGGGACAAGAAGCTGAGCGTTTTCTCCTGTTTCCTCCCCGCCACTACAGCCGTACATCGTTTATTTATGTTGGTGTTTCTTCCCGATCCGTAAAAAGAAACTTGATAGCATACACCCCAAATAGGCCTACCAACGTATACACGATTCGACTTACGATAGACTCCGAACCACCAAACAAGCTTGCGACTAAATCAAATTGAAATAACCCGATTAATCCCCAGTTCAGGGCACCGATGATAACAAACAGCAAGGCCAGTCGATCCATATGGACACCCCCAGAAAAGAATAGGGACATTATTCCCATGTTTTCGGTTTTACAACAGGAATTTCTCCATCTTTAAGAAAGCTTTACATTCACAACATAATACGACAACATTCCCGCTGTATAGTTTGTACTTGTAAGAGAGAAAAAAACAAACCGAACCTTTTAAGGAGGATTTTCATCAAATGAAAAAACTCAGCAAAATGTTTATTGCGCTGACATGTGTAGGAGCATTACTCGCGGGGTGTGGAAGTGGCAACACTGCACAGACACCAGCACCGGCGCAAAAACCAGCCCAGGAGCAAAGCAACTCTGGTTCGACAACAAAAACTTCCGGTGAACCTGTAACAGCAGTGGGTTCAACCGCTTTACAGCCTCTGGTCGAGCAAGCGGCCAAAGACTTTATGGCAAAAAATGCAGGCGCACAAATCCAAGTACAAGGCGGAGGAAGCGGTACGGGCTTGAGCCAAGTAGCAAGCGGTGCAGCAACGATTGGTAACTCCGATATTTTTGCAGAAGAGAAAAAAGGCATTCCAGCAAACGAACTGGTAGACCATAAAGTAGCGGTTGTCGGTATGGCAGCAGCGGTAAGCCCACAAGTAAAAGTAGACAACTTGACCAAGCAACAATTGATCGACATCTTCACTGGTAAAATCACCAACTGGAAAGACGTTGGCGGTGAAGACATGAAGATCACGCTGGTTAACCGTCCGAAATCTTCCGGAACTCGCGCGACATTCAGCAAATTCGCGTTGGATGGTAAAGAAGAAGCAGAAGGTATCACAGAGGATTCCTCCGGTACTGTTCGCAAAATCATTGCAGAAACACCAGGTGCAATTGGCTACTTGGCACTGTCCTACTTCAATGACTCTGTAAAAGCTCTGAAATTGGATGGCGTGGAAGCAAACGCAGAAAACATTACATCGAACAAATATCCAGTATGGGCGTACGAGCATATGTACACCAAAGGTGAAGCAACTGGCGATGCAAAAGCGTTCCTCGACTTCATCCTGACTGACGAAGTACAAAAGAAAACTGTAACAGAATTGGGCTTCTTGCCAATCACAGATATGAAAGTGGAACGTGATGCAGAAGGCAAAGTAACACAAAAATAAGCGTTATCGTCAACAGCAAAATAGAGGGGTAGGGGGGCCTTCCCCTCATTTTGCTTGCGTACAGTCGTTTTCTTTCCAGGAGGGAGAACATGAGCCATCGTACTGAAGGGGTAAATACAGAGCGTCAATCGATGATTGCGCAAAAAATGCTGACAACGAACAAGCGTCAAAAGACAGAGAATATTACTGGCAAAACCATCGCGATGATTTGTGCGGGTTTGCTCGTTATTGTTGTTTTATCGATCACCTATTTCATTGCTTCAAAAGGGCTGTCGACGTTCTTCGTCGATGGAGTAAGCTTCAAAGAATTTTTAACCCATGACAAATGGGATCCAGAAGGTGAACCATCCGCGTATGGTGTCCTGCCTTTTATTCTTGGTTCGTTTTTCGTAACGGCACTGGCTGCTTTGATTGCCGCACCACTCGGAATCGGCGCCGCTATTTTTATGACAGAGATCTTTCCGGGCTTCGGGAAAAAAGTATTGAAGCCGGTTATCGAGCTGTTGGTTGGTATCCCATCGGTCGTTTACGGTTATGTTGGACTAACTTTGCTTGTTCCATTTATTCGGGAACAATTTGATGTTCTTGGCTTCAGCTTATTGGCAGGGGGACTTGTTCTTGCCCTGATGATTTTGCCTACCATTACAAGTGTGGCAGCAGATGCAATTGAGGCTGTTCCGCAAGATTTGCGCAACGCTTCGCTCGCGCTGGGTGCTACTCGCTGGCAAACCATTTGGAATGTCGTGTTGCATTCCGCGCTTCCTGGCTGTTTGACGGCCATTGTTTTGGGAATGTCTCGCGCTTTTGGAGAAGCTTTGGCTGTGCAAATGGTTATCGGTAACACAACGAAGCTGCCAGGCGGTTTGCTCGAACCGATCAGTACGCTCACTAGCGGTATTACATTGAACATGGGGAATACGATTCAGGGAACTCCGTATAACAACGCTCTCTGGTCAATGGCTTTGCTGCTCTTAGCGATGTCTTTCATCTTTATCGTGATTTTGCGCCTGTTGGGCAGAAAGAGGTTGGCGAAATAGATGAAAGCGAGACTGATGGACCGCGTTGCTACTGTTGTTTTGACACTGATAGCCGTACTGATTATCGGTACCTTGGTGGGACTATTGGGCTTCATTCTCTCACAAGGCTGGCATAAGCTGAATCTCGACTTTTTGACCTCTCCACCGGATATTGTCAATGCGGGGGGCGGGATTGGACCACAGCTTTTCAACTCGTTGTACTTGCTGGTCCTGACCATGCTGATCGCGTTGCCGCTCGGGATCGGAGCAGGCATTTATATGGCTGAATATGCGCCGGATAACAAGATTACACAGTTTATCCGCATGAGTATAGAAGTATTGTCTTCCCTTCCGTCTATCGTAGTTGGTTTGTTTGGATTGCTCGTGTTCGTAAATATGACTGGCTGGGGCTATACCCTGTTTGGTGGAGCACTTGCGCTGACGGTATTTAACCTGCCACTCTTGGTTCGTGTAACAGAGGATGCACTGCGCAACGTACCACGCAGTCAAAAGGAAGCGAGTCTCGCGCTTGGTATTACCAAATGGCGTACCATCGTGTCTGTCATCCTTCCAGCAGCACTCCCAGGTATCCTTACAGGTGCCATTCTGGCATCTGGCCGTGTATTTGGGGAAGCGGCTGCCTTGCTGTTTACAGCGGGGATGTCTTCACCGAATCTGGATTTCACCGACTTCTCATTGAATAGTACGACCTCACCGTTGAACCCGTTCCGTCCTGCCGAGACATTGGCCGTGCATATTTGGAAGGTAAACAGTGAGGGGCTGACACCGGATGCGCGTGATGTCGCAGATGGCGCATCTGCTGTTCTGATTATTGCCGTCTTGCTCTTTAACCTTTCCGCTCGTTGGTTCGGGAATTGGGTTTACAAAAAGATGACGTCAGGATCAAACTAAGAAGAGGTAGGTGGCAGCCATGTCCGTACTAACCATGCAAGAAACGATCATTCAGACGAATAACGTGAATGTATACTACGGAGAGAAGCACGCCGTAAAAAATATATCAATGGATATTGAACGCAACTCCGTGACGGCCTTTATCGGTCCGTCCGGATGCGGGAAATCGACGCTTCTACGGAGCTTGAACCGGATGAATGATCTGGTTCCTTCTTGTCGTGTAGAGGGTTCCATTATTGTAGATGGTATCGACATTAACAGTTCGCAGGTAAACATCGAGAGTCTGCGCCAAGTGGTAGGAATGGTGTTCCAACGTGCGAATCCATTTTTTAAATCGATCTATGAAAATATCGCATTTGCACCGCGTTTCCACGGGATGACCAGTAGACGTGATTTGGATGAATTGGTTGAGTCGAGCTTGCGAAAAGCAGCGCTTTGGGATGAGGTAAAAGATCGTCTTCGCGACTCTGCGCTCTCCCTTTCCGGTGGACAGCAGCAAAGGCTTTGTATCGCGCGTGCAATCGCGATGCAGCCGACCATTTTGCTGTTGGACGAACCGGCTTCCGCTCTCGATCCGATCTCTACCATGAAAATCGAAGAGCTGGTCATGCAGCTAAAAGATGAGTATACGATCGTGATCGTTACCCATAACCTTCATCAGGCAGCGCGAATTTCTGAGAAAACCGCCTTCTTCCTAATGGGTGAGCTGATCGAGATGGATGAGACAGGGAAAATCTTCACATCACCTGAGAACGAAAAAACCGAAGCGTATATTAGCGGACGATTTGGTTAATAGAAAAGAAAAGCCCTCCCGAGCACATGTGCTTGCGGGAGGGCTTTTTCTTATCATTATGAATGTCTTTGGAGAGAGGGATTGTCTTCCGCTCTGAAAAATTTGATCGCTTGCTCCAGATCCTCAACGATATCTGCCAAACGCAGGGAGTCATCGAGAAATTGCTCCGATAAGGATAGACTTTCTTGATTGGCGGCTACGGCTTGCTGCGTGCCTGATACTACTTGCTGTGCAGAGGCAGACAGATTGTCTACCCGCTGTGAAATGGCTTGGCTCTGTGTCGAGATTGTTCCTGTGAGCATTCTGATCGATTCAAATTGCGCAGTCAACGCTTCACTGAGCTCGATTGTATTGTGAAAGATAGAAGCGGCCTGGTGTAAGGTTTGAATGCCATTTACAGTAGCATGATCGGTCGTTTGCAAGCAGGTGGCTACGTGCTCCATTCGTTCTTCCCCTGATTCAATTACCTTTTGAATACGGGCCGATGCGTCTTCGGTCTGATCGGACAGCAAGCGAATTTCGTCTGCTACGACGCTGAAGCCGACTCCGGCTTGTCCTGCCCTGGAAGCCTCGATTCGGGCATTGAAGGACAAAAGCTTGGTTCGCTTGGAGATGGCGGAAATCAAACCGAGCATTTCGTTGATGTCGCTCATGCTTTCTCTCATGGAGGACATGGCATGCATAGAAGCCTTCATATCTTCTGAGATACTGTGCATATTTTCTTTTAGCAAGTCAATGGAGGTTGCTGCTTTGGCATTTTGCTGACGTGATTCCTGGCTCTGTACGATTGCTTTTTCCATGGAGTCTGTGATCCGAGACATTTCTTGTGTGATACCGGCCATCGTGGCGTGGATATCATCGATCTGCTCCTGCTGGTTGTCCATTTCTTGGGCAAGCCGCTCTGTTACGGATACGACTTCTGACTGCATGGCGTGAGAATGGCGGGAGCCTTTTCCCACATGATCGGCTACTTGTTTGACGTCTGAGATGACATACTGGATTTTACCGATGATCGTCCGGATTTGTTCACTCATTCGATTGAAGCTGTCAGCCAGCTGGCGAATTTCATCATTACTTTGTACATGCATGGTTTGCAGGAGATCGCCCTCGCTAAAGGCGGACATTTTTTGTTGTGCTTCCTTAATTGGCTTGATGATTCGACGTACGTACACATACAGCATTAGTGCGAGTGCAGCGAGTCCGACGAGTGAGACGGCCAAAATGGTTACCTGAAGGCGACGGACCTCTTTTTTTACCTCGGATACCGACTGTGCGACGATCACTCCCCATTTTAGGGAGGGGTCAAATTGATAGGCGGCAAAAGAGTCCACCCCATTGATCCTGCTCGGTTCGTAGCCAGATTGACCAGCGATGACGTTTTGCACGATCGCAAGCTCAGAGAGAAGGGGACGCTGCAACGCGTAGGATTGATCGGGATGAGCGACCAGTTTGCCTTGTTGATCAACGATCATGGCATATCCGGTTTCCCCCAGTTTAATCTGCCCGATGGATTCGCTCAACTTCGGGACAGAGACAAATGCCACGACGACGCCTACGGGCTCCTCGTCTTCATTGCGCAAAGGGAGTGAGACGGCGATCTTGGGAAATTCCGTCTCGGAAAACTGGAAGACATCTGAGACAAAAGGCCCCTGCTGTGATTGATTCAATGCGCCCTCATACCAGTCCATTTTTCGCGGATCGTAGGAACTGTCGAGGGGTGATCCCGGAAAGGTCAAATACCGTCCGTCTGTGGTGACGATCTGTAATTCGGAAATCGTAGGATTGCTGGCCGACATATCTGTAAAAATGCCAAAGATCTGACTGTTGGTGACCTTGCTGTTTTTATAAGTGGAAGCAAATGATTGCAAGGCGGTTACGATGTCATAGACCCTGCTATGTACTTTCTGTAGAGCTGCACCTGATGCCTCGTGTAATTGCTGCTTTGTTTTTTCATTAAGTGTGGCTTCGGATTGATAGCTGATGAAGAAAGCGGCGATTGCCATCATGCAGACTACCATCCCCATAATGCCTGCAAAAAGCCTGGTGAAAATTGAACGATAATGAAACGACGAGCGACCCCATAGTTTTCTTATGTCTGGCATTCATTGTTCTCCCCTTATTCGTCAAAACGTTCAGTTTTATTGTAGGGGGTACCTAGAGGGGCGTATATGCTTTACCGGCAAGATTTACCATAACTTAATGTAAGATGACCTATGTAAAAAGTCCTAAGACGAAATCTTTATCGAAACTTAATAAACTTCATACGTAAACCTAACATTGGTGCGCTATAGTGGGGAAGTAAAAGGACGTAACAACCACGAAGGAGCGAAGACCGTATGAGCGTTATTTCGGTGAGAGAGTTGAATCTCTTCTACGGTAATAAGCAAGCCCTCTATAATATAAATTTGGATGTAGATTCTGACTCCATTACAGCCTTAATCGGTCCGTCAGGCTGCGGTAAGTCTACATTTTTACGGACGTTGAATCGAATGAACGATTCTGTACCGAACACCAAAATTACGGGAACGGTAAAAGTGTTTGATGAGGATATTTATAGTAATCGCGTAGAAGTTGAACGACTTCGCAAAAATATCGGCATGGTGTTTCAGCATCCGAATCCTTTTCCGAAGAGCATCTATGACAACATCACGTACGGGCCGAGACTCCATGGCATGAACGATCGTAACAAGCTGGACGAGTTGGTAGAGACAAGCCTCAAGGCAGCGGCGCTTTGGGATGAAGTGAAGGATGTATTGAAAAAGCCTGCAACAGGGCTTTCCGGTGGACAGCAGCAACGCCTCTGTATCGCACGGGCACTCGCTGTTCAGCCACAGATCATTTTGATGGATGAGCCAACCTCAGCCTTAGACCCGATTTCTACAGCCAAAATCGAAGAGCTGTTGGAAGAGCTGAAGAACCGTTATACGATTGTAATCGTGACGCACAACATGCAGCAGGCAGCACGTATTTCCGATAAGACTGCGTTTTTCTTGAATGGAGAGCTAGTCGAGTTTGACAGTACTCCGTCGATCTTCCAAAATCCTCGTGACAAAAGAACAGAGGATTACATTACAGGACGTTTCGGATAATTCAATAGGCATGATGGTAGAAGAGCGGACTTTCGAGGTCCGCTCTTTTTGATTTTAAAACGTTTATAAATGTAACCCGAATCTCTTTAACTCAATAAAAATACCTTCCAATCGTTTCCCTTTCTCCGTTAACGTATATTCCACGCGCGGAGGGACTTCCGGAAACACCTTCCTTTCCAATATGCCGTGCTCCTCCAATTCCTTCAGTCTGAGCGACAGTGTTTTTGGACTAATCCCATCCATGGATTTCAGCAGGTCGCTGAAACGCAGCGTTCCTTCGATAAGCAGGTCCCGAATGATTAAAAAGGTCCATTTTGTCCCTATTACGTCAAGCGTTTTGGCAATGGGGCAAGGTTGGCCTGGGGTTCCTTTGTTCAGTTCGATTGGCTCAAGAACGTTCATCGGAATATCCTCCAAAAAAATTTTTTAGGGTTTTTGGCTATTATAGCGCAATAGTATCTTTTCGGAAACTATATGAATTAAATATCACTACTTCCATAAATGAAGTTAGTGTCATTACAATATCAATGTAAACCGATCCTTCCACTCTAGATAAGGAGCTGAATAGAACAACATGATTCCACGTACCAAAACAATTAGTTCGATAGCTGGTATTGCTGTCATCTTCGGGACGATGCTGTTCGCAACAGCATGCGCTACTGATTCGAAAACGTCTGCTTATGATCATCAAACTGCTGAGTTGTCCTCTAAGGCAGACATTCAACTATTAAAGGATCTTCCTCAACCCGTTTCAATGACGATTGACTCCTCATTGAACGGAACGAAAGCTATCGAAATGGTACAAGCTGCTCAACGTTTCTACGGATTCTGGAACACTGGGAATGAGGATCTTATTGCACAAACCGTTTCTCCAAGTTTCATAGATAACACGTTGCCGAAAGGAAGACCTCAAGGCCCCGATGGCTTGTTATTCGCTTCTCGCAACTTCCGTAAAGCAGTTCCCGACTTGCAATGCAAAATTGAGGATTTATTGGTAGTGGGGGATAAGGTGACAGCTCGTCTTTCCTTTACGGGTACGAGCAAAGGCGAGTTTATGGGAAAACCTTTGGCCGGGAAGCCTATTCAATTTATGGCGATCGATGTTTTACGCATCAAGGATGGGAAGCTTGTTGAAGACTGGCACCTGGAAGACAATTTAACTTTTATGCAACAAATTGGCGTCGTAGCGGAAAATTGAAAGTCCTAACGTAAAGGGGATGTAAAAGATGAAAAAAATCCTTATCATCAATGGTCACCAAAAATATGGCTCATCAGAGGGGAAACTGAACCAAACGTTGATGGATCATATGGTGAGTCTGCTCGAGAAAGAGAACCATGTAAGATCTACCATTATTCAAAATGGATACAAAGTGGAAGAAGAGCACCAGAAATTTCTCTGGGCAGATATGATCATTTATCAAACTCCCATCTACTGGTTCAGTGTTCCTGGGTTAATGAAAACATATATGGATGAAGTATATGCGTATGGCTTGTTTTTCAAGGGGGCTAATCAATACGGAAGAGGCGGTTTATTCACCGACAAAAAATATATGTTCTCGACGACTTGGAATGCTCCAGAAAAAGCATTTAACGATCCAACCCAATTTTTTAAAGGAGAAAGCCTAGAGGATGCAATCAGTCATTTGCACCGCGTACAGGAATTTTTAGGGATGCAACCTGTAAAGAGCTTTGCTTGCTATGATGTCATCAAAAATCCGAAGATCGATCAATTTGTATCCGAACTCGAGGCGCATCTCAAACAAGTATTGAGTTTCTAAATCAAAATCTCAAAGTAAAGGGGAGAGATCCTATCATGTTGCACAATCAAAAGATAATAATCATCGGCGGAAGCTCTGGAATTGGTTTGGAGACAGCCAAACAGGCAATAATGCTTGGAGCAGAAGTAATCATTGCAAGCCGCTCCGAAGATAAATTGCAGAAGGCAAAAGAGAGTCTAGGCTCCAAAGCTTCGGCGTATACGCTGGATACCACCGATGAGCAGCAAGTTCAGGCCTTTTTTGAAAAAGTAGGCACGTTTGATCATCTGGTTGTCAGTGCTGCGGAAACATCTGGCGGTTCATTCCTTCAAACGGATACAGCCCAAGCGCGGAAGTTGTTCGAAAACAAATTTTGGGGTCAATACTACGCGGCGAAGTACGCAGCTCCGAAGATTTCAACAAACGGTTCCATCACCTTATTCTCCGGGGTCGTCGCCTACAAATCGATGATTGGTTCGTCTGCGCTTGGCGCAGTCAATGCGGCGGTTTCGAATCTGGGGCAAACCCTCGCCATGGAACTGGCACCAATCCGAGTGAATATCGTTTCACCTGGCATAATTGATACGCCATCACGCAGCAAAATGCCTGAAGACGTGCGCGAAAATTTCTATGCAACATTGGCAGACAAGCTCCCTGTGAAGCGAGTTGGACAAGCGAAAGATGTTGCACAAAGCGTACTATACCTGCTCCAAAATAGTTTTGTAACCGGAACTGTACTTCATGTAGAAGGTGGCCACATCTTACTTTAAAGGATTCCATTACCGGACGTTTCGGATCATTTCAATTTGTAGTATGGTAGGAGAGCGGACTTTTCGAGGTCCGTTCTTTTTGGTTTTTGGAAAGGAGATACTTGCAGTGGTTTGGATTTCATTCTTCCTTTTTCTGATCACGTTGACATTGGTCATCTGGCAACCGCGGGGGCTGTCGATTGGTTATCCGGCTGTCGGTGGAGCACTGTTGGCCTTGGCGATCGGGGTCGTCACGATCGGTGATGTCGCAGAGGTAACCTCTATTGTTTGGAATGCGACGCTAGCGTTAATCGGGATTATTATCATCTCGCTCGTATTGGACGAAATCGGTTTTTTTGAATGGGCTGCGCTCCATATGGCTCGATTTGCCAAAGGAAATGGGCGGCTTATGTTCGTTTATGTCATCCTGCTTGGTTCACTTGTATCCGCCTTGTTTACGAATGATGGGGCAGCCTTGATCTTGACACCGATTGTGTTGGCACAGATGCGGGCATTAAAGCTGGATGCGAAAACGGTTTTGGCATTTGTCATGGCGAGCGGGTTCATTGCAGATACGAGTTCTTTGCCCTTTGTGATTAGCAATCTGGTGAATATTGTTACCGCTGACTATTTTGATATTGGCTTTGCTGCGTATGCGGCCAAAATGATCATTCCGACTTTGTTTTCGATTGGTGGAAGTCTGCTGGTTTTGTACCTATATTTTCGCAAAAGCATCCCGGTGCAGGTTGACCTTTCCCATCTGAAAAGTCCGAAGGAAGCGATTCGCGACCATAGAATGTTTCGTCTGGCATGGCCGATTCTTGCGGTCTTGTTGATTGGTTTTTTTATTAGCGAGTCCATCCATACGCCCGTTTCTATCATCATTGCGGGGGCAGCCATCATTTTTTGCCTGGCTGCAAGAAAAAGTGAAGCGATCGCCATGCGGCGGATTATGAAAGAAGCGCCGTGGGTAGTCGTTGTTTTTTCGATTGGCATGTATGTCGTGGTGTGGGGGCTACACAACGCGAGATTGACTGACTTGGTCAAGGACACCTTGGATTGGTTCATGGCGCATGGTTTATTGGCAACGACCTTGGGAACAGGCTTTCTCGCTGCTGTTCTTTCCTCTGTGATGAACAACCTTCCGACAGTCATGTTCAACGCGTTGGCAATTGCAGGGACACAGGCAGACGGAGTGTTGCGGGAAGCAATGATCTACGCGAATGTGATTGGGAGCGATTTGGGGCCGAAAATGACCCCGATTGGATCACTGGCGACTTTGCTCTGGTTGCATGTTTTGGGACGCAAAGACGTGACAATTACGTGGGGACAGTACTTTCGGACGGGGGTTATTTTGACCGTACCGACATTGATGGTAACCTTGTTTGGATTGTATTTGACGTTGGTTTATTTTTCATAGGGAATGAAAAGCCTGCTGGTAATAGTCAGCAGGCTTTTTCTATTCATCATGCTGCTTGCAGTGAAATAGGTAGAATAGGACCTGACAAGGACGGAAAAAATAGGCGCAACCTACGTAAAAAGGAGGATGTTTCCATGTGGCATGGCTGGCCGATCGAACGCGTACTCATTCTTTTTGCTGGATTGGCGTTTGCCCTGATTGCGGTTCAGGTAACACTTTTTCACTCCAGACAAAACTTCCGACATTGGGCAATGTGGATTCCTGTGCTTGAGCTCCCTGTATTTGCGGTTACTGCTATTGTTTTATCGTTTGTGAATGCGGGTTGGCTGCGTTGGGTGTTTGCCTTGATGATGGTGGTTGGCATGGTTGGTGGTTTGTACGGAGCTTATTTGCATACGGTCGGGGTTGGGCAGCGTGTGGGAGGTTATTCACAAGGTCAAAATTTTCTCGTCGGTCCTCCTGTGATTCTTCCTTTACTGATCACGGCAATGTCAGCATTAGGGCTTCTTGCGCTGTTTTGGTAAAAAGCGTTTTCGAAGGGGTGAGAGGATATGGAGAAGCCTGGACGTTACCCATCCTATGATGTTTGGGACCAGCATACAGAGTGGGATGCTCACACCAGGAAAGTAGTAGGGGCCAGAAAAATGCCCGCGATCGCCAATCAATTTTTTACGAAGCCTGAATCCTTGCTCTTGCAGACAGTCGTAGGCGTATTGGTCCATGATCACCGTTTGGAGGTGCTGACCTTTGTGGTTGAGCATCTGGATAATACAACGGCTAGCAATATCGGTGAGTCGCAACGAAAGGTCGGAGTTCCACCCAAAAAAGAGCTCTACCGCTCGGGCTTGAAAGGGATTGATGCGGAGAGTCATGCGGCTTATGGAACTGACTTCGTTGCGTTGAAGCTAGACCAGCAGGAAGCGGTTCTTCAGCAGGTGGCGAATGGGGGCATCAAAAACCAAGATGTGTGGACAGACTTGGTTCCCGCAGATTTTTTCAAGCGGCTACTGCATGATACTGTCAGTGCGTACTATTCACATCCGTTGGTCTGGTCGGATATCGGCTACGGTGGACCAGCTTATCCGCGTGGCTATGTTCGGGTGGAAAAAGGATTGACGGACCCATGGGAGGCGAAAGCAAATGACGAGTCATGACCATCATACGATTACTCATCGCCCCACTCCTGTGGATCAAAGAAAATACGCCGATGACGCAGATGTATGTATCGTAGGCGCTGGAGCGGCAGGGGGCGTGCTGGCTTATGAGCTGGCAAAGGCTGGGTTGCGCGTAGTCGTACTGGAAGCAGGGCCGTTTTGGGACCCGCAACACGATTTTGCCAGTGATGAGCTGTCGATGCGGAGATTGGCCTGGCAGGAAACGAGGCTGGTAGCAGGCAATGACCCGCTGCGTTTGGGACATAACAACTCAGGACGGGGAATTGGGGGAGGCACCGTGCATTTTACGGGGGTGTTCCTGCGTTTCCACGAAAGTGATTTTAGGACAAAGACCGTAGACGGCGTAGGGGAAGACTGGCCAATTACGTATCAGGATCTTGCCCCGTATTACGACAAGATTGAACGTGAGATTGCGGTCTCAGGTCCGAATCATTTTCCGTGGGGTTCCTTTCAAGGCCCGTATCCGTACCCGGTTCGGGAGCCAATCAGTGCCAATGCCCAACTGTTCCGGGAAGGATGCGAGAAGCTGGGGATCGAGAGTGTGGTTGCCCCTCTGGCGATTTTATCGGGTCCTTTTGATGGACGTCCCCCCTGTATCAATCGTGGCTTTTGTAATCAAGGGTGCATGCCGAATGCCAAGTACAGCGGGTTGATTCATCATATCCCCAAAGCGATAGCGGAGGGGGCAGAGGTGCTGTCCGACTGCATGGTGACGGAAATTTTGATAGCTGGTGACCGGGTCAGCGGTGTGTTGTTCAACCATAATGGTTTGACCCACAGGCAAATGGCTCGTGTGGTTATTTTGGCCGGGTTTGTGGTGGAGACTCCCAGATTGCTACTCAGTTCGGCGAATGCACAGTTTCCGCAAGGGCTGGCAAATTCGAGTGGATGGGTAGGAAAAGCAATTATGCCCCACTCCAGTCATGATGTATATGGACGACTACCGGATGAAGTGCGATTGTATAAAGGAACACCTGTCCTTGCTTTGACCCAGCATTTTTATGAGACGGACCGGGAACGAGGATTTGCCCGCGGATATACGCTGAGTGCACACGGGTCACGTCCGGTCGGGATGGCGGCTGCTATTGCTGCCGAGAGGGAAGACGGCTCGTATTTATGGGGAAAACAGCTTCGAGAGACCATGCTGGATTACAATATGTACGCGCGGATCACCTTGGTCGGGGAAGTACTGCCTCATCCTGATAACAGAGTGACGCTCTCTGGGGAAAAAGATGAATACGGAATGCCGATCCCTACGGTAACGTTCAGTTATCAGGAGAACGACAAACAGCTTTACAAGCATGCCATTGGGCAAATGAACCGGATTGTAGAAGCGATGGGGGGGCAGCCGGAGCATGTGGTGTCTGATACCGCTCATCTCATGGGGGGATGCCGAATGGGGAATGACAGGGAAAGCTCTGTTGTGAATGAATATGGGCAGTCACATGACATACCCAATCTTTTCATAGCGGGTGCTTCTACGTTCGTTACCTCGAGTGGCAGCAACCCGACAAATACAGTCATGGCGCTGGCTGCGCGCACTGCGGACAAGATCATTGAGGCGATGAAAAAGCAAGATGTATAAGCAGGATTCACATAACTTTTGCGTTCTATCTTCCCCATCATATAAGCCATATAGTATACTGATAAACAGATATGTAAGGCAAAGGTGGGTATCCTTATGGAAATGGATTTGATGCAGGTTCTGTTTTTGTCAGAGACTTATAAGCTACTTGGTGACAAGACGCGCTTGACGATCATGGCTCTCCTGCAAGTACAGTCCTTATGTGTCCGTGATCTCGTGGAAATTTTGCAAACTTCCCAGCCTTCTGTTTCTCAGCACTTGGCTAAGCTAAAAACTCATGGTTTGGTCAAAGAGCGCCGGAAGGGACCATGGGTTTATTACTCCGTCAATGCGGAATGCAGTCCTGAAGTGAAGCAAATTTTGTCTAACTTGCCGGACATGTCGCCAGTCGTCAAACAAAAATCAGTTACAAGTGAACCTTCATTTGGCTGATCAGTCGTAAAAAGCGTTGGATCAATTGAGATCCAACGCTTTTTTTAGTTCTTCCTTGTCAAATCCATGGATGACAATTTGCTCGCCGTTTTCCTTTTCAATGTAGGTTACAGGTGTCATGCTGGCGCCTAATTGAATGGCTTCCTGAAAATAAGCCTCGTTTTGACGGATGTCTCTGTCTTCGAAAGCAATGTTGTTTGAAGTCAGCCACATTTTTTCTTCCTGACAAGGACCGCAAGTGACTTGGGTATAGATAATAACCTTGTGAGCCATACAGAATCGCTCCTTTCAAAAGCAGAGTAGAAGCCTTACTCTTTCCAATATGAATGATCGGTCGCGACAAAGCAAGTAAGCAACAGCATGATTTGGAAAAATGAGGATGGATACATACATAGGGGGCTGTACAAATTATATTCAGTGACGTCGAGGAGGTGAATGTAACGATGCCTAAACAAAACAGAGGTATGGGCCAAGCGAACCAAGCTAGCCAAGCAGCAAACACTGCGACTGAATTCGCAAGTGAAACAAACGCAGCAGAGGTTCGTAGTCAGAACCAACAATCCGCACAACGCGCTGCTTCCCAAGGCGCTGCGACTGAGTTCGCGAGTGAGACAAATGTTGCGGAAGTTCGCCGTCAAAACCAACAATCGGCTGCACAACAATCTTCTGGCCAAGCTACTGAGTAGGAGCCAGCGGACAAAAGCCCTCGCAATTTGCGGGGGTTTTCTTATTTTTACGTAAAGTCTATGTGTGGAATGTGTTTCTATCCTCGCACTTGCAAAAGCGTGGAAGTGGATGATACTGTGATTCGTAAATCAGCCCACTAGGAGGCAATTGCTCATGATCATTGGAACAGGCGTAGACATTGTGGAAATAGAGCGAATCGCTACTTTGATAAAAAGACAAGAACGTGCGATCAAACACTTTTTGACCACAGATGAACAACAGCTCCTGCATGGAAAGGCAGAGACGAGACAGGCGGAAATGGTTGCAGGCAGATTTGCTGCCAAGGAAGCGGGAGCAAAGGCTCTTGGTACAGGAATTGGTGCTGTACTCAGCTTTTTGGATATGGAAATCCTCCCGAATGATTCGGGCAAGCCGATCATGACTATAAAGCACGAGGTGTACAGCAAACTCAATCTGGACCCTGCTCGCGTTCATATTCATGTGAGTATTTCGCATAGCCAGACACACGCGATTGCACAAGTAATTGTAGAAGAACGATAGAGGTTTGAACAACCTCGATAAACTTGTCTGCATATTGGGACGAGGATGGACATACATTTATATCGCGTAGATCAGGAGGGACTACCTGCTCTTACACAGGAAGGCTAAGTCTGTAGCCGATCCAAGCGATATATCGCCAACTTCGTATCCATTCGCAACCATTGACACGATATGCGCTGCATGGGCGAGAGACTGACAGATTTCCCAGGAAATAGACAGGGATGCCCTTCTTTGTCGAAAATATTGACAAGGAGGAGTTCATTGAATGAAACGGGTAGCTTTACCACTGGTGTTATTGTTGGTTTTCACCCTGTTCCTCGGCGGTTGTTTCGGTCAGAAAACACCAGAAGATGTGGTGAGCGACCTGAACGGTACGCTGGGAAAAATGACTGGGTACAAGTCTCAGGCTGTTTTGACCATGCAGACAGGCTCTACCCCCATGGAGTACGATGTTCAGGTCTGGTATGAAAAGCCAACCAACTATCGGGTAGCTCTCACCTCGAAGCAGCGTGGCATTACACAAATCATCTTGCGAAACAATGAAGGAGTCTTTGTACTGACCCCGCATCTGAACAAGAGCTTCCGCTTCCAAAGTGGCTGGCCTGAGAACAACGGACCGTTGTATCTATACGAAACGCTGGCCAAGAGCATTATCGATGACACTGAGCGCCAAATGAAGATGGATGAAAAACAGTATGTATTCGAAGTGAAAGCGAACTACAGCGGCAATCGTTCTTTGACCAAGCAAAAAATTTGGCTGACAGAAGATTTCAAACCGACGCACGCTGAAATTATGGACGCTAGCATGAATCCGCTTGTACGGATTGATTTCACTGATTTTTCGTTCAACCCTATGTTTGACAAAGACGCCTTTGACAAAGAGCGCAACATGACAACAAGCTCGTTGACAACGATCCCAACAATGGCGCCAGCAAATGGACAGGTCGTAAAACAGCCGAACAGCCAATTCGGTGTCATCGTCCCTACGTATATGCCAGAAGGGGTTAAGCAAGGTGATATTGAGCCAGTTACCCGTGATGGGGAGAGAAAAGTCATCTTGACCTACAAAGGAGCCTACAACTACAAGGTAATCGAAGGACGCCCGACAGCAGCATCTGTGTCGTATGAGCAAGGTATGCCTGTGAACCTCGGCTTTACGGTTGGTGTGCTTGCGCAGACAGGTGAAAATCAGCGACTTCTGACATGGGAGCTCGACGGCATTGAATATACAATCGCGGGGGATCTTCCTGAGGAAGAAATGGTGAATGTCGCGCAGTCGACATATGGCCTTAGCGCGAAATAAAAACGTGGGAGAGGGGACGGTGAATGCCGTCCTCTTTTGCTGTCTTCTGAGAAAGTGGCTGCGGTGGAGGGGAAGAAGCGCATTTCCAGTCTACGCTTCGGCCTACGCCCCGCAAGGGGTTAGACTGTCCGCTCCGGATTGAATGTCGGGAGCGCTTCAAACGTAGAAGTTTCGATGAAGTAGTTCATAAGTGAAGCTGAAATTCCCCGACATTCAATCCTTCGCTGAGGTGGGCTCCAGAGGCGCTTGGACTGGAAATGCACTTCTTCCCAAGCAGCTTTGTCCCACTATATAAGAAAAATACCCCCCTGTTGATACTCAAAGAATGAACTTCCTAAGTTTTTAAAGAAGCGATGAATCAAAAAAGCTGGCGAAAAGAAAAAGCACAGGGCTCGTAGACCTTGACAACGCCTACCCAGTCGGAACTCCAAAAAGGGGACCACGCTTGTCGAACACTTCTTCCCTGAGAAACGTCCGCCCGTAGGGTGGCTTTGGATCGACGGTCCCCTTTTTGGAGTGGAGACGGCCAGTGGATTCCCCCGCTGGCGTGTCAGAGTCGAAGAGAACTGTGCTTTTTCTTTTCCTCCACTATGTTGACATAGTTTTCTACGATTTTCCCTCAAGTTTTCCTTTTTTCTCAAACGGGAATCTAAAAATACCCATGTACACTTGGTCTTGTACCAAAGAGCAAGCACACTACACGAGCAAAGACGAAAGGGTTGAGTGTATATGTTTAGCAAAGCGAAAATGGGAATGCTGATGGGAACGATGGCAGTAGTTCTGAGTCTGGGTAGCATAGGCGGAGCAATGGCAGCCGATTCAGCAAAGCCAACTTCATTGAATAAACCGACAGAAGTAAAATTCAAAACAGGCAAGATGGGCCACCACGGTGGAGTGGGCTTCAAAGAAAATACAGAGCTGCTCTCGCTGTTGAAGCTCGATGCTGACAAGCTGAAAGAAGAGCTTGCGGCAGGGAAAACACTTGCAGCGATTGCACAAGCCCAAGGAGTTGACACGGCTGATGTCGTGGCACTTCTGGTTGAACAGCAAGAGGCCAAACTGAAGGAAGCAGTAACAGCAGGCAAACTGACGCAGGAGCGGGCAGATAAGCTGTCTGAAAATCTGAGCGATCGCGTAAAAGAACAGGTAGAAAACACGAAACCGGATAAAGGCTTCGGCAAAGGAGGCTTCATCGGTGGCTTCGAGAAAAACGAAGAACTGCTGTCCCTCTTGAAGCTGGACGCCGATAAACTCCAAGAAGAGCTGAAAGCGGACAAATCGCTGGCTGCAATTGCAGAAGCTCAAGGCGTATCTGTGGATGATCTGGTGGCTCTTTTGGTAAAACAACAGGAAACCAAGCTGAAAGAAGCGGTAGCGGCAGGCAAGCTCACTCAGGAGCAAGCCGACAAGATGAATGAAAAAGCGAGTGAACGAGTAAAAGAAATGGTGCAAAACACGCATCACGGACGTGGACCGGGTAAAGGAATGGGCATCGAGAAAAATGAAGAACTGCTGTCCCTCCTCAAGCTGGATGCAGACAAGCTGAAGGAAGAGCAAAAAGCAGGGAAATCGTTGGCGACCATCGCCAAGGAGCAAGGCGTAGAAGTGGATGACGTCATCGAGCTGTTGGTAGGTCAGCATGAAGCCAAGCTGAAAGAAGCAGTAGAGGCAGGCAAGCTCACACAGGAGCAAGCAGACAAGCGCAGCGAGGAATTGGCAGCAATGGTGCAAAAGATGGTGGATGGCAGCTTTGAAAAAGTCGTTTTCCCAAGACATGAAAAAGGGGAAAAAGACCAGGAGGAAACCATGTAGAAAAGTCAGCAGGTGGGAGCTAATCCCATCTGCTTTTCTATTTTCTCGGGATTGGTCGATGAGGGCCGATTTGTACATAAAAACCAACGTGCGAATGAGATGAAAGGACAATCCGCGAATTGACACACAGCGGGAAAACACGATACATTCAGAGTAACTTATTGAATGAGGTGGCATGCTTTACATGAAGAAACCGTCTAACGAAGTTTTGTACGAGGAAGCATCGACCTACAAAGACATGCTCCTGCGAAAAAGCTGGAAAATGCGCATTAACGAGACTGTCATGTTTGTGCTGGGGATGATGATTCTCGCTCAATTTTTCCCGACCAATGACACGAGATTCAAAGTGCTTGTTTTCGCCATTGCCATTGCTGTTGTTGGATTGTCTCCGTTTATGTACAAATCGGTATTACGTCCGGTGTACAAGCTGACCAAGACCCACCTGATTATATCCATGTCAGGGCAGGAAAAGAGCTACCCGCTGTCTGAAGTCGAGCAAATTTATGAAGGCCGTCATTTTTATCGTGTAGGCGGCAAAAAGGAATCACTGATGGTTTCCAGGCAATTTCTCAGTCATTTAAATGAACGCTTGTTTTACTATAAAAAAGGGAACAAGAGGAGATAGGAATGAAATCGTTTTGTCGTGACACTTGGGTAGAGGTTGATTTGGATGCCATCCGGGCGAACCTCGAGACATTCAAACACCATTTGCCAGAAAAAACGGGTATTATGGCTGTTGTGAAAGCAGACGGGTATGGTCATGGTGCTGTCCATGTCGGAAAAGAAGCGTTGGCGAGCGGTGCAGATTCACTTGCAGTCGCTTTGCTCGATGAAGCGCTTATTTTGCGGAGGGCAGGGATCACTGCGCCGATTTTAGTGTTGGGATACACACCTGTCGAATCCATTGTCACTGCAAGCGAGCTGGAAGTGGAGTTAACCGCTTACAGCGTCGAATGGATCACGGAAGCGAACGACATTCTTCAGAAAAACGATCACAAGCCTGTCGGGATTCATGTGAAGACCGATACAGGAATGGGACGTTTGGGCGTTCGGACAACGGAAGATTTGCTTGCGGTTGTAGCTGCCCTTGAAGAATGCTCTAAGCTTAAGTGGACAGGCATTTTTACGCATTTTGCCTGCGCGGATGAACCAGATACAACCCATGTGCGACGACAACACGACTTGTTTCAATCCTTTTTGCAAGCACTGCGTGAAGCAAATAAAACATTGCCGACTGTTCATTGCTGCAATACGGCTGCGGCTATCGCATTTCCCGATTGGGGGTATGATACGATTCGTTTAGGCATAGGTTTATACGGATTGTATCCTTCTGTGTACATGAAAGAACGTGCGGATGTCATTCTTGCCCCCGCCCTGGCGCTCAAGACCAGAATTGCCCACGTAAAGAAGGCAGATGAGCCATTCACGGTCAGCTATGGTGCTACGTATGCAGCAAAGCCTGACGAGTGGATTGCAACGCTGCCGATCGGATACGCAGATGGCTATTCTCGCCTTTTGTCCAATCGTGGTGAGGTGTTGTACAATGGATCGCGCTACCTGATTGCAGGCAGAGTTTGCATGGACCAAATCATGGTCAGCCTGAATTCGACAGAAGCAGCGGTCAATGATGAGGTCGTCTTATATGGCAAGCAGGGGGACGAGGAAATCTCCTTGGATGAAATTGCCGAATTGCTGGGAACAATCAATTATGAGGTTCCTTGTATGCTGAATTACCGAATTCCGCGCCTCTATTTGCGCGACCAGAAAGTAACTGACGTATTCCACCCATTGACGATGAAGCACTCGTCCCGTGAAAATGTAAATAACTAGCAAGGAAAATCAGCAGGAATTTTCCCGTGGAACACGAATACTAGTTAAGCGAAAAAGCTGGCTTTTTTGGGTAAACGAAGTCTTCACCTGCACCTTTGGATTGTTTACACTCACGTTTTCTCACCGGAAAAGCGACAGTAGGTATATTTTTGCAATGGATTCGACATAATGGTATTGTTCATACTGGCTGTTCTTTCTAGAACCAGCATAGCGGATGGAAGTTACGGTCATGGTTGGAGGTGGATTTGTCTTGTCGAAGTCAAACACGAAACGCATCATGATCAGCTTGCCACAACACTTGCTTCAGGAAGTGGATGGCGTTATTCAAAAGGAAAAATCCAATCGCAGCGAGTTTATTCGTCAAGCGATGCATTTGTATTTGAAAGAGCGAAAAAAACGCACAATCCGTGAGACCATGCAAAAAGGGTACATGGAGATGGCGAAGATCAATCTGAATATGGCATCGGAGGCTTTTGGCGCTGAAGAAGAGGCTGACCATACTCTTGTCCGCTTAGTTAGCGGGGTGTGACTGGTGATTGTCAAACGTGGCGATGTGTTTTTCGCGGACCTGTCCCCGGTCGTTGGCTCTGAGCAAGGAGGCGTACGGCCTGTTTTAGTCATTCAAAACGACATTGGAAATCGATTTAGTCCGACGGTCATCGTCGCAGCCATTACGGCGCAGATTCAAAAGGCGAAGCTGCCTACGCATGTGGAAATTGACGCAAAAACTTATGGATTTGATCGTGACTCCGTTATTCTATTGGAACAAATACGAACCATTGACAAACAACGTCTAACTGATAAAATTACGCATCTCGATGACGAGATGATGGATCGGGTTAATGAATCCTTGCAAATCAGTTTAGGACTCATTGATTTTTAACGTGTGAAAAAAGATCAGACTAATTGATAGGAAAAGCCACTTGAGTGAAGCAAGTGGTTTTTTGCTGTCAAATTTGCAGGGATTTTATAGGTGCACAGCGAACTGTTCGAAAAGAGAATATAAGACAAAATGTGACACAATATGATTTATTTTTCGAGGTAGAGAAAAAACTCATTTCTACCTACCAAGCGAGGCGGAAGGGGTTTTTTTGGTTGTGGCAGACTATTCTCCTGAGACAATCAATATAGAACAAGAATCAGACATCGTGACGGCGCGGCAAGTGGGGCGAAATATGTCGAAGTTATTTGGCTTTGGCACGATCACGCAGTCCCGCATCGCCACGTCAATCTCTGAATTGGCTCGCAATATTTATTTGTATGCGGGTACGGGGACGATCACCATTTCGCCGATTGAGCGCGAAGGAGTGATCGGCTTGCAAATAACAGCGAATGACAGCGGTCCAGGGATTCCTGATATTCGCCAGGCGTTAGATGATGGCTATTCGACTTCGGGTGCCCTCGGGGCCGGATTGCCGGGTGTCAGGCGCATGATGGATGAATTTGAGATCCATAGTACCCTGGGAGAAGGGACGCGTGTCGTTGTTGTGAAGTGGAGCGATCAAGCAAAGGAGGAATGAGATAAATGGTAACCCGGAGCTTCCAGGAAGAGTATGTAAAAATTCTTCGGGATTACCTGAGTGCTCAAGGGGAGGACCAGCTTTACGGAGCCCAGCAGTTGGGCAAATGGATGCTTTCTCAAGATATTTCGCCAGAAGAAATAACTGATTTGCATGCGCAAGCGCTTGAGCAGCTCGGGGAAGTGCCAGAGTTTGTGCGCTCCTCCTTTTCCATTTTGACAGAGGTCATGATTGAATATGGGAACGAGCACCGATCCGTAAACAGCTGGCGCAATAGGCATCAGCAGATGGAATCGGAAATAGCCGTGGCGAAAGCGATGCAGCAATCACTTTTGCCACGTGAGGTTCCAGTCTATCCAGAACTGGAGATTGGCGTAGTGAGTATTGCCGCGAAACAAATCTCAGGCGACTATTATGACTTCATTGAACAAACCGAAGGTCGTTTCGGCGTCGCCATAGCAGACATTACCGGCAAAGGAATGCCTGCTGCGATGTGTATGTCGATGGTGAAATATGCGATAGACAGCCTTGGACAAATGGAGCTGGGTCCCGATGAAATGCTGCACCATTTAAACCGGATCGTGGGAAGAAATATTGATCCGAGCATGTTTGTGACGATGATGTTTGGCAGTTACGACTTGAAGGAACACTGTTTCCGTTATGCCATGGCAGGACACGAGCCAGGATTTTTGTACAGGTCGGCGGAAGGAAAGTTTTACGATCTCGAAGGGCGAGGGAATGCACTCGGTTTATGTCCGAACAGTGAATACGAGGTTCAGGAGATTCGTTTAGAAATAAATGATGTTCTGATTCTTCTGACGGATGGTGTAACAGAATGCAAAAATAACCGATATTATTTGCAAAGGGAAGAGCTTGTACACCATTTGCAAAAAGAGGTTGGCGAATCTGCCCAAAAGATGGCAAACGGCCTGTACAATAGACTGCTTCTGCTCTCCCAGTTTAACCTGCTGGATGATTACACCATGATTGTACTTCGAAGAACCTAAGCAACGTACGGGGGGTAGACGCAGATGGACCTGCTAATTAAGACAACGAGCCTTGAAACTGAGCACCGAGTGGTTCTTGGTGGAGATATTGATGCTTTTACAGCACCGAAAGTTAAGGAAACACTCATGTCACTCGTCAACAAACCTGATATCAATCACATAACGGTTGATTTGGAAGCAGTAGAATACATGGACAGTACCGGAATTGGAATTTTCATCGGGATTATGAAAGAGTGCATCCAGCGAAATCGTACATTTGGGGTGCACAAATTGTCTCCGCGTGTGGAAAGGCTATTTCGCATTACTGGCTTATACGATCATATTGCCATCCGCAAAGGAGAGAGCGAGTAATGGGTCCAAATCGACCTCAGGCAGACGTGATTCAATTGACTTTGCCAAGCAAGGCGGAGTATTTGGGAGTAGCGCGTCTGACTGTATCCGGTATAGCCAACCGTATGGGCTTTTCTTATGAAGATATTGAGGATATCAAGCTTGCCGTCGGAGAAGCATGCACGAATGTAGTAAGACACGCATACAAGGAAACAGAGAATCCTGGCTCCATTCATATCCAATGCCACGTTTATGAAGATCGATTGGTGATCGAGGTAAGCGATCAGGGCGTTGGATTTTCAAATGAGCTCATTGCTGAGCAACTGACGCCGATTTATGCAGGGAAAAGCATAGAGGATTTGGATGAGGGCGGGCTCGGGCTCTATCTCATTCACACGCTTATGGATGAGGTGGAGACTCGCTCTGAATCAGGGGTAGTAGTCTCCATGACCAAGTATGTTCGGCAGGATGGGGTGGCTGGCAATGACTGGACAATCTCGGAAGCAGAAATATAGTCCAGAGGAGTTGAAGGAGCTCATCCACCTGTATGGTGAAACAAAAGATCCTGCGATACAGGAACAATTGGTGAGGGCCTATACTCCTCTTGTGGAATCGTTAGCGAAGAAGTTTGTTCGCGGACAAGTCATGTATGAAGACCTCGTGCAAGTCGGATTAATCGGCCTGCTTGCTTCCTTTCGTCGGTTCGACCCTAGCTTTGAGCGGACATTTGAGAGCTTTGCGATCCCGACCATTGTTGGGGAGATTAAGCGCTATATTCGGGACAAGACATGGAGTGTCTATGTTCCGCGAAGAGTAAAGGAACTGAGCCCGAAGATCAAACGGGTGGTCGACGAGCTCACGATCAAGCTGCAGCGATCTCCCCAAATTGCGGACATTGCCAACAGCCTCGGCGTTACAGAAGAAGCGATTCTGGAAACCTTGGAGATGGGGCGTAGCTATCATTCTCTCTCTATGGACAGCGAGCTGGAAGCGGATTTGGATGGCAACACGATTTCTTTACTCGACCTAGTGGGGACGACGGAAGAAGGGTACGGAGCAGTTGAGCAGAATCTGATGCTGGAGCGGGCCCTGCAAATTTTGGATCACCGTGAAAAAGAAATCATACAATTAACTTTTTATCAAAATTTGAGTCAGAAGCAAGCTGGGGACATCATGGGGATGTCGCAGATGCATATATCCCGCCTTCAGCGCAGGGCGTTGGGCAAGCTGAGAGAAGCATTGAAAGTGGAACAGCTGGAAACCGCGACGTAGAGGGGCCAAGTGGCTCCTCTTTTTTCTTTCCTTTTTCCAGTCCTTGTTAGCAAATGTGGTACAATAAACGACGAAGAATGAGCGCAGGAGGACAGGTATGGAGCTTACGTTGATGATCCAGACAATCGCCCAAGATACGGGTGTCAAACCTCACCAGGTGGAGCGCACGGTTGCCCTCCTGGATGAAGGAAACACGGTTCCTTTTATTGCCCGCTACCGCAAAGAAATGACGGGGCAGCTAGATGAAACACAAATTCGAGCGATTGAGGAACGCGTTCGCTATTTACGCAACCTGTCAGTGCGGAAGGAAGAAGTCGTTCGGCTCATCGATGAGCAAGGCAAGCTGACGGACGAGCTGCGCGCAGCTATTGAGCGTGCGACAAAGCTGCAAGAGGTAGAGGACCTGTACCGCCCTTACCGCCAAAAACGCCGCACGCGTGCAACCATGGCCAAGGAGAAGGGACTAGAGCCACTTGCCAACTACCTCATGAGCTTACCGAAAACCGGGAATCCGGAAGAAGAAGCAAAACCATACATCAACCCGGAAAAAGGCGTAGAGACGACTGAGCAAGCTCTGCAAGGAGCAATGGACATCGTGGCGGAACTTCTGTCTGATGACCCAGAAATTCGCCAGTGGGTTCGCCAGCGCTCCGTGCAAAAAGGATTGCTTCTCACTGAGCAGAAAGCCGAAGAAGCAGACGAGAAAAATGTATATCAAATGTATTACGCATATAGTGAGCCTCTGAAAAAGGTCGTTCCACATCGGGTACTGGCCATCAATCGGGGAGAGAACGAAGGCATTTTGAAGGTTTCCATTGAAGCGCCTGTCGCAGAGATTTTGGCTTGGGTGCAAAAACGCACCATTCCTCGTGATACAGTAGCCCGCGATCTGCTGACTTTGACAGTCGAGGACGCGTATAAGCGTCTGATTGCCCCTTCTATTGAACGAGAGGTGCGCGCCGAGCTGACAGAGGCAGCCGAGGAACGTGCAATTCACATCTTTGCAGAAAACCTGCGCAATTTGCTGCTTCAACCGCCTGTAAAAGGAAAAGTCGTCCTTGGGGTCGATCCGGCGTTTCGGACAGGCTGTAAGCTCGCTGTTGTAGACGAAACCGGCAAACTGCTGGAGGTTGCTGTCGTTTATCCAACCCCCCCGGCCAATAAAGTGGCTGAAGCTACAGTGAAAGTGAAGCAGATGATCGAAACTTATGGGGTTACGGTTGTCGCGATTGGCAACGGTACTGCGTCGCGCGAGACAGAACAGTTCATTGCCACGCTACTGAAAGAGCTGAAGCGAGAGGTAATGTACATCATCGTGAACGAGGCAGGCGCATCCGTGTATTCCGCATCCACCATAGCCAAGGAAGAATTCCCGGACTTGGATGTAGCAGAGCGAAGTGCAGCTTCGATCGCGCGTCGCTTGCAGGACCCGCTCGCTGAGTTGGTCAAAATCGATCCGAAGTCCGTCGGGGTTGGTCAGTACCAGCACGATGTTTCCCAATCGAGGCTGGCAGACAGTCTGCAGTTTGTGGTTGAGTCTGCCGTAAACCATGTCGGAGTAGATGTGAATACCGCTTCTCCTTCTCTATTGCAGTATGTATCAGGAATCAGCCGTCAAGTGGCGGGGAATATCGTGAAAAAACGGGACGAGGTCGGGAAGTTCACGGAGCGTTCCCAGCTGAAGGCGGTTCCGCGCTTAGGTGCCAAAACGTACGAGCAGTGTATCGGGTTTCTCCGCGTGATGGATGGAGCGAATCCACTGGACAAAACACCGATTCACCCGGAATCGTACGATGCGACCCACCAGCTATTGTTGATGCTGGGCATTAGCGCTCAGGAGATCGGCAGTGAGAACTGCAAGGAACGCGTGCAGTCTTTGGATGTAAAAGAGACCGCTGCGAAGCTCGGGATTGGCGAGCCTACGCTGCAAGACATTGTGGACAGCCTCTTGCGTCCTGGTCGCGACCCGCGTGACGAGTTACCAAAACCACTCTTGCGAAGTGATGTCCTCCAGCTGTCTGATCTGAGTGTGGGCATGAAGCTTCAAGGTACTGTGCGCAACGTGGTCGACTTCGGAGCGTTTGTGGATATCGGTCTGAAAAACGACGGACTCGTGCACATTTCCCGTTTGAAGAAGGGCTTTGTGAAACATCCACTTGAAGTGGTGACCGTTGGCGATATCGTAGATGTATGGGTAGTAGAAATTGACGAGAAACGTCAGCGTGTAGGGATGACCATGATCGCGCCAATGGAAGGATAACCGATCCTCCTTTTTCAGGTTCTCGCCACTTTCTCGGTGCTGAAAAGACGACTTTTTGAACATGAACTAAAAGGCGGCCTCCTGTCAGTCAGGGCGGCCGCCATTTTTTTCTAAATATAAGAACCAGCAACTGTTGAGCACACGAATTTGGCGAACGTCCTTCCCATTAAAGGCACGTTGCAACTGCCTGCGCATCCATTGTGGCATGAAAGTACCTCCTGGAGAGATTCGTCTATAGGCAATGTATGCGCAGAGACGAGCAGGAGGTGCCTACAATTTTCATTTACTCTTCTTCTTCGTGCAAATACTCCAATTGAGCTTGTAGGGCACGGATCTCTGTCAATAAAGAGATGAGCGGATACTCGGTCTCTTGTAGGGCAGCGAAGCGGCGCTCCAGACCACTGACGTACTCCAAACCATCCACGATCGAAAGCCCGCTCTCTAACCGATCCACATCCGCACAGTCGGCCAGAAGCGTAGGCAATTCTGGGCGCTCTGTGATCGTCAATTTGTCAATTTCCTTGTAAAGTCGTTTCAATAGAGCGATTAATTGGTACATATGCGTTTCTGGCAACGAGACAAACTGTAGTCCGTCACTGGACTGCAACAACAAATAGCGCATGAGCTCCTCCACCATTCTGTCTACCATTTAGATATGACCGCATGCGGTCGGCAAATAAACGGTAATAACCGCTTATTTGCACTCAGTGTAGCCTATCTATCTGGCACTTTTCAACTGGAACTGCTATGGTGAAAAGAAGGAAGCGGAGGAGATGAGATGACCGATACGGAACTGCAAATGCTGGTAGAGCAGATATCCAGCGAATTTTTTGCCAAGCCCTTTCGCCATCAGGCCCGCTTTAACAGCAGATTGCGCACGACTGGCGGCAGGTACTTGCTGCGCTCGCATGACATTGAATTGAATCCGAAGCATTTGCAGGAGCATGGTGTGGAGGAATTGATTGCGATCATTAAGCATGAGCTTTGCCATTATCATTTACACATAGAAAAGCGCGGGTATCGCCACGCTGACCGGGATTTTCAACTACTTCTACGTCAGGTGGGGGGAAGCCGATACTGCCAACAGGTAGGGAACGGTCGGACGACCCTGCCTTACCGCTACGAGCTGGTATGCAAGGCATGTGGCATGAGCTACAAACGCAAACGAAAGATGAACCCGAGCCGCTATCGTTGCGGACGCTGCAAAGGAAAGCTGCTGTTGCGCGAGCTAACGACGTAAAGAGTCAGAGGCGGCTGGCTTTCTTGCGCGTCTTTTGACAGCAGGGGTATAATGAACAGACGAAAAATGTTTTCCGCGAAGGAAAAGGAGCGTTTGAAGTGGCACACGACGAATTTTCCCTGATCCGGCAATGGACGAGTCGTTCTGCGGGGCAGGAAGGGAACGGTTTGACCGTCGGGATAGGGGATGATGCCGCTGTCTTCTCCCCAGCGCCAGAAATGGAAGTCGTGGCTTGTTGCGATGCGATGGTGGAGACGGTTCATTTTTTGAAGAAAACGATGAATCCTAGTGATATCGGATATAAGGCTGTTATCAGCAATGTGAGCGATGTTGCAGCGATGGGCGGGGTTGCCCGGTATGCGCTTGTCAGTATCGCGGTAAGTCCGCAATGGACGCCTGACGAATGCCAGCAAATCTATGAAGGTATTTACGAGGCTTGTCAGGTATATGGAGTTCGTGTCATTGGTGGTGATACCGTTTCTGCGCCTGATGCCTTACACCTGAGTGTTACCGTATTGGGCGAGGTAGAAAAAGGGTGTGCGATTCGTCGTTCACAGGCAAAGCCTGGGCAGCTTGTTTTTGTTACAGGGCATGTCGGAACTTCTGCAGCAGGACTACATTTACTCCTGCAAGGCGAGACTGCTGAAAGAAGCGTCTCTTTACCTTGGAAGACATTGTTGGATGCTCATCAGCGTCCCGTTGCCCAAATAAAAGCGGGCAGACTGCTCCTAGAATCAGGGGCATGCAGTGCGCTGAATGATGTCAGTGATGGGCTGGCGTCAGAGCTGTGGGAGATTGCCGAGGCCAGCGGCGTATCGATTTTGGTCGATGCTGCAACGGTACCGATCCATGACGAGGTTCGGGAGTATGCACGGCACGTAGAGAAAGATCCGCTGGAATGGGCTTTTTATGGCGGTGAAGATTATCAGTTGGTCGGAACGCTTGCGAAAAGTCACTACGAAGCCGTAAGCAAGCAATTTGCCGCTAGTGGTGTACCGTTTACTGTCATCGGTGAGGTGGTAGGGAAAAGGCATGAACCAGAATTGATGCTTCAGCGCGATGATCAACAGCTCCCGTTGCCCAAAGCGGGATTCAACCATTTTAGGAGTGGATGAAAGAGATGAGCTATACATGGAGGCTCACGGGAGCGCAGGAGACGCAGCGCTTTGCCGAGCAACTGGCAAGTCTGCTTGAACCAGGTGACTTCCTCGCGATGGAGGGAGATCTGGGAGCGGGCAAGACGACTTTTACCCAGGGGTTAGCCAAAGGACTAGGAGTCCGACAAGTAGTGAACAGTCCGACCTTTACTATCATAAAAGAATATCAGGGGCGCTTGCCGCTTTATCATATGGATGTCTACCGGGTAGGCGATGATCCAGACTCTCTTGGACTGGACGATTACTTTTTTGGCGAAGGTGTCTGTGTCGTAGAGTGGGCCTCTTTGATCGAGGATGTCCTGCCGACAGATAGGATGACCGTCTTCCTGCGTAGAGAAGGGGAGGAACAGCGGATGATCGAGCTGGTTCCCCAAGGGAATCGTTATGTGAAATTGTGTGAGGAGTTTGATTTTGATGCGCGTACTGGCGATTGATACATCGAATCTGGTGCTAAGTGTAGCTGTGGTAGAGGAAGAGCGGGTCTTGGCCGAAATGACGACGAACCAACAAAAAAACCATTCGGTGCGCCTGATGGACTGCGTCAGTGAACTGCTCGATGCAACAGGAACAGCGCCAGAGGAACTCAGCGGTTTCGGGGTGGCAAACGGACCGGGCTCCTATACAGGCGTGAGAATCGGCGTTGCCTCTGCGAAAAGCATGGCTTGGTCACTGAATGTGCCAGTCATCGGTGTATCCAGTCTGGAGGTAATCGCAATGAATGCCACAGGCTTCTCTGGATTGATTGTACCGCTGTTCGATGCGCGCAGAGGTCAAGTGTATTCTGGCTGTTATCGTTCCGATGGCATGGAGGCGGTGCGTGCGCAGTCCACAGAACAAATCATCCTGTTGCGAGAATGGCTGCCACTGTTACGAGACCTGGCGCAAGGAGAGCCGATCTTGTTCTTGGGTGAAGATGTAAGGCTGCATCGGGAGACGATTGTGCAAGAGCTCGGGAATCAGGCGCAATTTGCTTCTCCAGCGTTCAATCACCCGCGTGCTGCCCATATCGGCTACGTGGCACTGCGCAAGCTTCAAGACGGCGGAAATGCGCATGAACTGGTTCCGGAGTATTTGCAACTGGCAGAAGCAGAAGCGAAGTGGCTTGCCCAAAAGCAGGCGGGGGCCGTAAAGGAGTAAAAGCATGAGTCAACCAATCGATTTGGAATATCGTTATATGACGATGCAGGACGTTGGGGCTGTGGCAGAGCTGGAGCGCTTGGCTTTTACAACTCCATGGCCGCATGATGCATTTGTCAACGAGCTGACGAGAAATCCAAATGCACGCTATGTAGTCGTCGTTCACCAAAATCGGGTTATCGCTTACTGTGGCATGTGGATCGTGATCGATGAGGCACATATTACAAATATCGCCGTCCATCCACTATATCGAGGAAAAAAGGTTGGATTGGCGCTGATGATCAAAATGATGGGTGTTGCCAAGCTGCAGGGTGCCCATAGCATGACGCTGGAAGTTCGACCTTCGAACACAGTTGCGCGGAACATGTATATCAAACTCGGCTTTAAAGAGCATGGGCGGCGCAAGAGATATTATTCGGATAATAATGAGGACGCAATCATTATGTGGGTGACATTGTAATGAACAAGACGTATACGTCGCGCTACGAGAAGCGCATACAGCAAAAATACGAAGCACATAGGGAATCAGGTGCTTCTACTTATATTTTAGGAATTGAAACAAGCTGCGACGAGACATCGGCTGCTGTCATTCGTGATGGCCGAGAGGTGCTGTCGAACGTCATCGCTTCCCAAGCCGATATCCATAAAAGGTTTGGTGGAGTCGTGCCGGAGGTGGCTTCTCGCAGACATGTAGAGAATATTACGCTCACCATCGAAGAGGCACTGACCGAGGCTGGGAAAACGCTGGATGACATCCAGGCAATTGCGGTGACGTACGGGCCTGGGCTTGTCGGAGCCCTGTTAGTTGGCGTGGCAGCAGCAAAAGCCATTTCCATGGCCAGAGGCATCCCGCTAATTGGAGTGCATCATATCGCAGGTCATATTTACGCGAATCGACTGGTGCAAGAAATGGAGTTTCCGCTGATCGCACTCGTCGTATCGGGCGGGCATACAGAGCTTGTCTGGATGAAGGAGCACGGTCAGTTCGAGATTTTAGGGGAAACGCGAGATGACGCTGCAGGGGAAGCATATGACAAAGTAGCACGAGCACTGAATATGCCGTATCCAGGCGGACCTCATATTGATCGCCTCGCACATGAAGGGGAGGCAAATGTACCGCTCCCTCGTTCATGGCTGGAGCCAGACTCCTACGATTTCAGCTTCAGTGGCTTGAAGTCAGCGGTGCTCAATACTTTGCACAATGCAGCTCAGCGAGGAGAGACGATCGAACCGGCGAATCTGGCTGCGAGCTTCCAAGACTCTGTAACAGAGGTGCTCGTAGAAAAGACGATTCGGGCAGCTCGTTCTCATGGAGCGAAGCAGGTACTGCTGGCCGGGGGCGTCGCGGCGAATCGGGGATTGCGTGAGCGACTGCAAGCAAGGTGCGAGGCAGAAGGAATTCCGTTGGTGATTCCACCGTTCTTACTATGTACGGACAACGCTGCGATGATTGCGGCAGCAGGCTTTATCAAGTATGAAAAAGGACAGTTTGAGGGGCTTGATTTGAACGGAGTCCCAAGCTTGTCGCTTTCTGAGCAATAGATGTAAATGCAAGAAGGGACTATCCAAGCCGGATAGTCCCTGTCTTTTTTTACTTGTCGCCACGCACCTTTTCGAAAAAGGGTGCGGCTTTTTGGGGGAGTACCTCTTGAAACTGCTTCCGTTCCTCAGCAGTCAGCCGATCCTCGTGCATGACCCCGTTTTCATCCGTGATCTTTATTTTCAGATCCATGAGTTGCTTCATGATCGTCGAAAACTCTGCGTACTCTTCTTCAGTCAGCTTACTTTTCGCTTCCTGGAAGAATTTCTCGATTTCCTGATAATCCTCCTGTGTGCCACCACGTTCGATGATGGTTTGCGATGACCCGAAGATTTGATCAGCCAAATAAGGAGTAGCCAGAGCTGCCGTTGGGATCAGGATAGCCACTGCTATGATTCCACTTACCAAACGTTTTCTCATCGATAATCTCCCTTTCTTTTGCAAGAAGTCATTTTGGTAGGAGAGGTATACACGACTCTCGATCTCAGGTGGGGTTTTCAACGATTCGGCATGTTGAAGAAGCTCATCGCGTAGTTGTTTGTCTATGGACATAAGAGTCTCCTCCTGTTGATTCGCAATGCTTGCGTAGTGCCTTCAGTGCCAGATGATGCCTAGATTTCACGGTACCCAGCGGGATTTGCAGCAACTCGGCGATTTCATCCAGAGCATAATCATGAAAATAGCGCAGAATGACCACTACTCGTAACTTGTAGGAAAGTGTAAGAACCACTCCGAGCAATTCGAGCTGTGTCTCTGATTTGATTACTTCGGAATCTGTCCAATCGAATTGCTCATCGTGCAAGAGGCGGTTTCGTTCAAAGAGCCGTATTCTTCGCCAAGCCTTCCTTTTCCAGTCCTGTACCTGACGAATGGTGATCCCGTGAAGCCAAAATCGAAACGGCCGACTCTGATCATAAGTGTGAAAAGAACGCCACATACGAATGTAGGTCTCGTTCGTGATGTCTTCGATGTCTTGCTTGTTGTAGACAAGAAAAGCGATCGTACGATGAACATCGGTGTGCGTGGCTTGATAAACGACGCGAAAAGCTGCGTCGTCTCCCGTCAGCATTTTTTCCAGCCAAGGGAGTAACTCTTTATCATTCATGGGGGCCCCTCCAGAACGTATTACACCCCTATATTCGCTAATAGAGGTAAAAAGGTTCAGTTGTTTCCGTCCTTGTACCTTGATTTATCCACATCATAGGATAACTTTCTGGATTGTTCACATATACTCCTGTGAATACTGGTGATAACACGAGAAAATGACCGGGAAAACCGCATGTACTCTGTGGATTGTTCTGTGGAAAATGTGGATAAAAAAGTCGAGTTATCAACAGGAGGGAGACTCGTGAGAAAGAAACTCGCGCTAATTTGCTTGTTGTTCCTGATATTGTTTCTAGCTACAAATATAGGAAAACCATTGGTAGCAAAGGAAAAACAACAGGTCATCATGCTGTTTGTGGAGGGGATGTCGTTTCATGATCTGGAGCAGCTCAAAAAGTTATCTACTGTGGATAAATGGTTGGATGCTGCAGGAGCTGGGGCTCTGTCCATAAGAACACCCGGATCGCGCACAGCCGCAAACGGCTACCTGCTTATGGGGAGCGGTGGTCAAGCGCTTTACTCTGAAAAGAGCGGGACAGGCTATCATCCGTATGAAACGCTATCGTCCAGGGAAACAGCCGGTGAACGGGCACAAGAGCTAGGCAGTGATCAGGCGCAGGAGGTGGCGCGCTCCTCGATCATTTTCCCGGGTATTTTCCGGCTCTTGGCAGATAATCAGGAGAAACCGTATTCTGCGCAAATCGGGCTTCTTGGGACCGTGCTTGCTGCAAACAACATTCAGGTCGCTTTATACGGAAACGGTGACTATGAGGAAATCCGACAGAGACATGCCGTTCTGTTTGCGATGGATCAGCAAGGAAGGGTTCCGACAGGTGACATTTCTACAAAAAGTATGGGGCTCTTTCGTGGCTATCCGTACGGGATCAAGACAAACTACACCTACCTGCTTGAGAAAATCCACAGCGAGCGTCAAGCGGGCTTGATCATTGCTCAACTCTCAGATTTATCCCGGTTATACCAGTTGAGTGCGGATATGGACCCAGGTCAGTTTATCCGGCATTATCAGCGCGTTTTACGTGACTTTTCCCTTTTCCTTGACCAACTTCTCGAGAAACGTAAACCACACCAACGCATTGTATTGGCGTCACCAGCCGTCAATCATGTGGCGACAAAAGAAAAGGCTCTCTTAACTCCAGTGTTGATTTGGGGAGAGAAAGCGAGTGGAGTTTTGACATCAGCTACCACGAGGCAGTCGGGATTAGTCAGTGGACTCGATATGGTACCAACTATACTGTCTTGGTTGGACGTACCCGTACCAAAAGGGTTGGCTGGTCATGTCATACGTATCGAAAAAGGGAATGGTCTCACTGCCCTTCAGAATCAGGTAGGCGAGATACATCATACGTATGCGACACGTCCAGCAGTACTCTATACCTACGTCATGCTGCAGATTGTCATTGTAGGGTGTGCGGTCGTCCTCTGGTGGTTTGGGCGGAAGCGAGAAGGGGCAGGTCTTTTGCGGCTTCGTAGAGGAATACGTCTCGCGCTGCTGGCTTTATTATGGTTTCCCGCATTGCTTTTGGCAGAGAGCCTGCTCGACTGGCAGGTTTCTGGCACGGTAGTCTTGGGAGGGCTCATCATGACTGCCCTGTTCGCGGCTTTTTGGCAGGAAGCCCACGCTCTCCCGCGAATCGTGATGACGGTTAGCACAGTGACGACAGCCATTTTGCTGGTGGACGGATGGACGGGCGCTCATTTGATGAGGCAATCGTACCTCGGGTATGATCCAGTAATCGGAGCGAGGTTTTACGGGCTAGGAAATGAATACGAAGGGGTCCTGATCGGCAGCACGATCATGCTTGTGGCTTCGCTGTACGAGAGAATGCGTGGGGGAAAAAAGGGTCTAAGTCGGGAAAATAAATGGTTGCCTGCTGTTTCCGCAACCATATACAGTGTCGTGCTTTTTTACATGGTGGCACCGAACCTAGGAACGGACGCAGGCGGTTTTCTTGCGGGGATGATCGGATTTTCCGTGGCATTGTCACGGCTTGAGAGCTGGCGAATCGGCAAAAAAGGCCTCCTGCTGTTGGCAGGCGGCCTAGTAATGGGTGTATGCAGTTTGATGGCGATCAGTCTCATGTCAGATCAGCCCTTGACCCATGTCGGACGGCTTTCTCAGCAGATTGTACATGGTGAATGGTCCGAGGTAGGGCAGATGATTGAACGCAAGCTGGCGATGAATCTCCGTTTGATTCGCGTTTCCATTTGGAGCAAAGCATTTGTCGTCTCCCTAATTGCACTAAGCGTTCTCACCTTGAAAAACGACCGTTTTTTGCACCATCTGGCGAAGGACACGCCTTACTTGGTCAAAGGCTTTGCTGGTGTCATTGTCGGTGCACTGGCTGGGCTGATCCTCAATGACTCAGGCATCGTCACAGCAGCCACCTGCATTACCTTTCTAGTGGTTCCTGCTCTCTATGCCGCCTTGGAGGAGCCTGCGCAGGAGCGCTGTTCTACGTAAAGACGGGATTACTCTTCTGTTAGCGCGCTCCACTCGTCATACAACTGCTCCAGTTCTTCTTTGGCAGCATGGATTTGATCGTTGCGTTCTTTTGCCTGCACATGATCGCTATAAATTTCCGGGAGACAGAGCTCTTCTTCCCATTTGACAATGTCAGCCTCTCGTTTTTGGATCGTGACCTCAATCTCTTCCAAACGGCGCTGACGTTGACGTTCGCGACGTTTCGCTTCCTTATCTAGCTCATAAGAGGATTTCTCAGGCTGTGCCGCTACGGTACCGCCTTGTTTTTTTGCGGGCTGCGCTGCTTGTTCGGCTGCGAGCTCTTCCAGTTCCTGCTTTTTCTCTACAAAGTAATCGTAGTTACCCAAATAGCTGGTCACGCCATCACCTGTCAGCTCTAGTACACGGGAGGCAATCTTGTTTAAAAAGTAACGGTCATGGGAGACAAACAGGATCGTACCCGGATAATCGTAGAGGGCATTCTCGAGCACTTCTTTACTGAAAATATCCAAGTGGTTCGTGGGCTCGTCGAAGATCAGGAAGTTTGCTTGCTTCAGCATGAGCTTTGCCAGAGAGACGCGTGCACGCTCTCCTCCAGAAAGGTCGCTGATCTTCTTTTGTACATCATCACCGCTAAACAAGAAGTTGCCGAGCAAGGTGCGGACGTCCTTTTCCAGCATGTTCGGGTACTCATCCCAAATTTCGCCCAGCACCGTATTCCGTTCGTTCAGGTTACGATGCTCCTGGTCGTAGTACCCGATCGTTACATTGCTTCCGAAATGAATATCGCCGCGCAGCTTAGGCAACTGTTCCACAATCGTTTTTAACAGTGTCGATTTCCCGATACCATTGGGACCGACCAAGGCCACACGCTCCTCGCGCTCGATGTCAAACGTAAGTCCCTGAGAAAGGACAGCATCCGGGTAGCCAATCGCGACGCTGTTTGCTTTCATCACAATGGTGCCGCTCATTTTCGCCACATCAAAGGAGAAGTGGACGGATTTGTTGTTCATGATTGGCTTGTCCAAGCGGTCGATCTTTTCCAACGTCTTGCGTCGGCTCTGCGCTCGTTTGGTCGTCGTAGCCCTAGCGATGTTTCGCGCGATGAAATCCTCCAGCTTGGCGATCTCTTCCTGCTGCTTTTCGAATCGCTTCAAATCCTGTTCGAGCCGGGCCGCCTTTTCATCGAGGAAGCGGCTGTAGTTACCGACATAGCGGGTAGCACGTGTCCGTTCGATTTCATAGACAACGGTTACGAGCTTGTCCAGGAAGTAACGGTCATGGGAAACTACGAGAATGGCACCCTGGTAGTTTTGCAAATACGTCTCCAGCCAAGTCAGTGTCTCGATGTCCAGGTAGTTCGTCGGCTCATCAAGCAGAAGAATGGTGGGAGATTGGAGCAGCAGCTTGGCTAGTGCCAGACGAGTCTTTTGTCCGCCGCTCAATGTGCGAATCGGAGTCGTGTAATCGAAATCCGCAAAGCGCAGGCCGTGCAGAACCCCACGAATCGCACCCTCGTAGCTGTAGCCGCCCTTTTCTTTAAAGGCTTCCGAGCGATGAGAGTAATTTTCCAACAGTTGCTGGTAACGCTTCTCATCAGCGAGAATAGCTGGATCACCCATTTTGGCCTCGAGCTCACGAAGCTCCAGCTCTTCTTTTTGCAGATGGGAAAAAACGCTCAACAACTCATCCCAAATCGATCGTTCCGATTCAAGGCCACTGTTTTGTGCCAAATACCCAAGTGTAACATCCTTTGGAATGCGGATAATTCCTTTATCGTAGCTTAGTTCGCCGGCGAGGATCTTCATCAGAGTCGATTTGCCTGCACCGTTTACGCCAACCAGACCAACCCGTTCCCCAGTTTGAATTTGCAGGGAGATGTCTTGTAGAATGGTTTCGATACCGTACGTTTTTTCTATATGTTCAGCTTGTAGCAAAATCATCGGATTCACCTCTTTATATACTAATGTCAGTGTAGCCTAGAGAGAGCGCATGGGACAAGCCTCATGGGAATGTCCCATGGCACGTTACGAAAGAGGAAAGAGGTTGTCATGGACCAAAAAACGAATAAAAAACAGCTGCGAAGCCATATTTTGGAGAGACGCAAGTCCATGTCTGCAAAGGAACGGGAGCAGCTTTCCAGAGAGGTATGCGATTATTTGCTGTCTCATGAAAGGCTGGCTGATGCCAAAGCAATCATGGCTTTCCATCCTTTTGGCGATGAACTGGATATTCTGCCCTTTCTACATGAGGCAAAAAAGCGAGGCCAAGACATATGGCTGCCGCTCACAAACGTTGCCGAGAGACGTCTCATTCCCTATCGGTATACAGGACCGCACATGCTAAAGCAAGGAGTCTACGGGATTTGGGAGCCGGACCCTGCCCTGGCAGAGGAAGCGGACGTATCACACTTGGATGCGATCATTGTTCCCGGCGTTGCTTTTGACAGCAAGGGCGGACGTATGGGGTATGGCGGTGGTTATTATGACCGCTTTCTGGCAACGCTGAAAAAGCTCCCGTTCTTGGTTGGAGTCGGCTTCTCTATTCAGGTTGTGGAGCATGTGCCACTAGAGCCTCATGATGTTTTGCTAGATGCAGTTGTCACCGAAAAAGGTCTTCTGCATTTTTGAATGTTTTGTGTCAGTAGCTTTTTCATGCCTTCTACTGTCGCGAATGGTACTATCCGCCAAGGAAAAACGACGAGACGTTTTTGACAGAAAAGTGTACAATACTATCGAATGAGAAACCGGAGGAATGTATCGTGAGCAAATGGAAGGTAGGCGTTATTTCTGCAAGTGATTCGATTGCCAGAGGAGATCGTGTGGACGATCGTATGCCAATCGTTCGTCATCTGACAAGGGAATGGCTTCACGTAGATGTCGCTGTATACCGTGCCGTTAGTGATGATATGGAAGATTTGCAAGAACATATGATTGAGCTCGTAGACCGCGAAAAATGCGATCTGTTGATTGTTACGGGGGGCACGGGGCTTAGCCCGCGTGACGTTACGCCAGAAGTGACAGCGTGGGTCATTGACAGACCAGTCCCAGGCTTGGCCGAAGAAATGCGCCGTGCTGGTTTGAAGCAATCCCGACGGGCGATGTTGACCCGAGCAGTTGCGGGAACGAGGGGTAATTCGTTGATTATCAACCTCCCAGGTAATCCGAAAGGCGTAGAAATCTGTTTCAATGCGATTGGCGATATGCTGTCCGACGCTTTGCACATTTTGCAAGGAACGGGAGAAGCAAACGAAGATTGGGGAGGATTGCATTGGTAGAAAAACCTCAAATGCGGGAAGTGCCAGTGCGTGAAGCGATCGGAATGATGCTTCCTCACGATATGACGCAAATTTTGCCCGGAGAATTCAAAGGACGCTTGTTCAAAAAAGGGCATGTTGTCACCGAGGCGGATATTGAGCCGCTGTTGTCCATTGGCAAAGAGCATATTTACGTGCTGGAGATGCCAGAAGGCTACATCCATGAGGAAGAAGCGGGCATTCGTATCGCGAAGGCTGTATCCGGACCAGGCTTGACCTTGACGCCTCCTTATGAGGGCAAGGTGTCGATGAAGGCTGCGAGAACAGGTTTAGCCAAAATCAACGAGGAAGCTGTTCATGCGTTGAACAAACTCGAAGGCATTGCGTTCTCCACGATTTACGGCGATCAGGTCGTGCATCCGGGACATACACTGGCTGCTACGAGAATCATCCCGTTAATTATGGAAGAGTCTCGAATCATCGAGCTGGAGCAACTGGCCCAACAGTTTGACGAACCCATTGTACAAGTAAAAACGTTTCAGGATAAAAGAGTGGGACTTGTTACGACGGGGGGAGAAGTTTTCTCTGGCAGGATTGCAGACAAGTTCGGTCCTGTGATTCGAAACAAGGTAGAAGCTCTCGGCTCTACTTTAGTAGACCAGCGTTTTGCGCCAGATGACAAGGAAGCGATCGAACAACAGATTCATTCGTTCCTCGATGAAGGAGTCGATCTGATCTTGGTTACGGGTGGCATGTCTGTCGATCCAGATGACCGCACGCCGGGAGCGATTGCAGGAGTAGGAGCGGAAGTAGTGCGCTACGGTACGCCGATGCTGCCGGGCTCCATGCTAATGGTTGCTTACAAAGGCGATGTGCCGATTCTCGGTTTGCCGGGAGCGGTCATGCATGAAACGTTTACTTCCTTTGATGTATTTTTGCCGCGCATTTTGGTTGGGGAGCGAATAGTCGCTTCCGATATGACAAGACTCGGATATGGTGGTTTACGAAAGTGCTAGCTGGTTAGACTGGCAAATAACGAAAAGTAAACGACTTCACAAGAAAAAGGAGTGAACAAGTATGAGCTCAATCGGGATTCCTGGATTAATCTTAATTTTAGTTTTAGCCTTGGTGCTTTTCGGTCCGAAAAAGCTTCCAGAATTGGGGCGTGCGGTAGGTCATACTTTAAAAGAATTCAAAAATGCTACGCGTAGTCTGACAAGCGACGATGAAGACGACGATGAGGAGAAAAAGCGCAAGGAGCTAGCCTCCAAAGAAGCGTCTGCCAAAACAACGCCTGTTGTCACTGAGAAGGAAGCAGCGGAGCGGGAGCGAATTGAACGCGAAGTTCGTGAAAAAATGGAACGCGAGCGCTTGGAAAAAGAAATCCGCGAAAAGCTGGAGATAGAGCGTCTGCAAATGGAAAAAGAGCAGAAGAACGCGTAACAGGTAAGGTTGGTGGTTACCATGAAGGATCAGGAAATGACAGTGGTAGAACACCTGACGGAACTGCGCAAGCGCATCATATGGGTGCTGGCCGTGTTTATTGTCGCACTGGTCGTCGGTTTTTTCCTCGCCGGTCCACTCGTGGATTATTTAAAGCAAGAACCGATTGCGGATGGCGTGCCCATTGTCTCGTTGCATCCGTCAGACGCACTTCGTGTTTACATGCAGGTTGCCTTCATAGTGGGCGCTGTCATCACACTGCCTGTAGCACTTTATCACGTTTGGCGTTTTGTTTCGCCAGGGATGGAAGTACAGGAAAAGCGCGGGACGCTTTATTTCATCCCGGCGGCTTGTTTTCTGTTTATCGTTGGTATCCTGTTTGGCTACTACGTCGTTTTCCCGATGGTCATGCAGTTTATGACCAGTATTACAGCGTCGATGGGTGCAGACCCGAACTACGGAATTGCGCAATACTTTGGCTTCATGTTTAATATGGTCATTCCGTTCGGGATACTGTTCCAGCTGCCGATTATCGTCATGTTCCTGACGAGACTGCGCATCCTCAATCCAATGAGGCTGGCAAAGGCACGACGCTACGCTTACTTTGCACTAGCTGTAGTCGGGATTACCTTAACACCTCCTGAGATTGTCAGCGATATTCTCGTGATCATACCTTTGCTGCTGCTGTACGAGCTGAGCATTTGGCTATCCCGTGTTGTATATCGCAAGCAGTTGAAAGAACAAGATGCGTGGGAACAAGAATACGGCAGTCTGGAAACAAACGAACCCGTTCAATAATGAGCGTTGAAAAAAGTCTTCTGTCCCGAGTGGCAGAGGACTTTTTTTGTATTTCAGCAGAAATTGGGAAATACTACGGAAGTTATGATCCGGGAGGTGCTGAATATGTGGCTGATCGTATGCTTGGCGTTGCTCTTTTCTGGGAGTACTGCTAATGCCGCCGGGCTGGGGGAGCCTATCGAACTGTTTGATACGGACAAGCAGCGCGTTGTGGCTAGCTTTGAAAATACATCTGGCTTTCAGGAGGAGGCCCAGCAGATTTTGCAGAGTGTGAGTGGGCGGGTCCTGGAGTTTAATCCATCGTTGGATTCGGCCATGATCGTAAAAATTCCACTTGTCCCCCCAAAGCCGATAAAGCTAAAATCCGCTAATCTCGATGCGATGATTGCAGAGATGTTTGTCATCATGCCCAAAAAAGGGGAGCGTCGTCCGTGGCTGATTCTGCACACGAAAGAATATGAGACGGTCGTTGTGGAGTTTACCGAAAAAGTTGATCACCTGAGGAAACAGGTGAAATTGCCGTAAAGTGGCGCTTCTTCTTGCAAAAACAAGCCCGGTCGTCCATAAAAAGCGACGAAACCGGGCTTTTCGATTATTTCATGGGAGTGAGGAAGGTTTGGGTGAAGTAGTCTGTATATACGCCCACTCCTAACTGGGTGAAGCCTTTTTCGAGTACGTTTTTGCGATGACCTGGACTGTTCATCCAGCCTTCATGGGCTTCGATGGCATCTGTGTAGCCTGCTGCAATATTCTCTCCGGCCATGTTGTAAGCAAGAGAGGCGCTTTTCATGCGGTCAAATGGATTACTTCCGGTAGTCGCAGAGATGTGATCAAAGAAATTGTTGCCCTCCATGTCTATGCTGTGTTTTCGAGCCACATCGGCAGCTTTTTCGTTCCATTGAAGAGGCGGAAGCTTGTATCGGTAGCGGGAGACATTGACCAGATCGAGGATTTGCCGCTCAGATGCAGCATTGACCCGCTCTCGTTCACCGACACGAAGCGGCGGGGGATCAAAATTGGGTGCCTGACCTTGATAGGTCCATTTCGTTTCGTAAAAACTGCCACGCAAAAGCATTTGCGTATCCATCATACGTACGGCGGTGACTTTGTTGCCATTCTGCTTGTCCAAGTAATAAATGAAGGGGGTGCCGTCTTTCATGACGAGAGGGCGTTGCTGCTTTTGATTGGTAATCTGGATCTGTGCCCCCTGAAAAGAGAAAGAAACAATGTTTTGTACATTCAACTGACGCTCGAGTGATTGCTGGCTGGTGCCAACTCCGATGTTTCCGAGCTTTGCTGTCGGAGCAAGAGAGTACACATCGACGACTTTGTCATTTGCGATGCCGACTTGAATGTATCGGGCAGGCTCACGATTGTACACCCACCATTGATAGCCGAGACTGCTTGGCTCTTTGCGGGCAGGCTCACCTAACAGTTTGTGTACTTCCTCAGAAGAAATGCCGAGAGCTATATCAAAAATCGTGTTAGGCTTCTCCTCTCGGATGGGTGCTGCAGGTGGATTGGTTGTTGAAGGCTTTTGGGGAAGCGGCAGGGAGGCAGGGACTGCATCGGGTGTAGTCTGTTTTTCAGGCTGTCCGATTGAGAATACAGGAGGTTGACCGACCCAGGCAGTTTGGGAAGTTTCATCCCAACCGATAGGTTTATTCAGGTGGCGACTGATCATGGACAGAGGTACATATAGCGTTCCTTTGTATTCTAAGGAAGCTGGTATTTCCTTGCCATCCTCCGTGTAGTACCCGGACTTTTCGCTTGCGATGATTTCACGGCCATCCCAATAGATGGAGGCTGGGTTAAGATTGGCCCGTATAAAGGAAGTAGTATCTGAAGTGAAGAGACGGCTGATTCCCAAGACTCCCAGGGCTATTAAGCCAATCCAGAGCCATTTGTGCATGGAACTATTCCCTCCTTGGCGAGCTTGCCTGATTCTATGTTTCATTTATATGAGCGTGTCCGAATACTAGAACCTTTTTGCTAGAGGATGCAATTTGATAGGGGGAAGAGTAGTCAAGCAGTTGCAAATGGAAAAAAGTGAGGGAAACTACTTGCAAAGTACATAGTGATTCATTATTATAGGAATTGGGTGTTAGCACTCATAACAGTCGAGTGCTAACAACAGAAATATTGTTTACCTACATTTTTTGAGGAGGGTGTTTTTAGTGCTTAAGCCATTGGGTGACCGTGTGGTAATCGAAGCTATCTCCAAAGACGAAACGACTGCAAGCGGTATCGTTTTGCCTGATTCTGCAAAGGAAAAACCGCAAGAAGGCCGCGTAATCGCAGTAGGTTCTGGCCGTGTTGCTGACAACGGCGAGCGCATCGCTTTGGAAGTAAAAGAAGGCGATAAAGTAATCTTCTCCAAATACGCTGGTACTGAAGTAAAGGTAGACAACAAAGAATACCTCGTGCTGCGCGAATCCGATATCCTCGCGATCATCGGTTAAGGCTCTTAACATAGGAAGTCGAACGAATAAACACATAACAGGAGGTTGAGTTTAGATGGCTAAACAAGTCAAATTCTCTGAAGACGCTCGCCGCTCCATGCTCCGCGGTGTTGAAACTTTGGCAAATGCGGTTAAAGTAACCCTCGGTCCAAAAGGCCGTAACGTGGTTCTTGAGAAAAAATTCGGTTCTCCGTTGATCACTAACGACGGTGTTACTATCGCGAAAGAAATCGAGCTGGAAGACGCTTACGAAAACATGGGTGCGCAACTGGTTAAAGAAGTTGCTACCAAAACCAACGACATCGCTGGTGACGGTACAACAACTGCAACTGTACTTGCTGCAGCTATGATCCGTGAAGGTCTGAAAAACGTAACTGCTGGCGCTAACCCAATGGTTATCCGTCGTGGTATGGAAAAAGCAGTTCGTGCAGCTGTAGAAGAAATCAAATCCATCGCGAAGCCGGTTGAGAACAAATCCTCTATCGCGCAAGTAGCTGCTATTTCCGCTGACGATCCAGAAGTAGGTAACCTGATCGCTGAAGCAATGGAAAAAGTGGGCAAAGATGGCGTAATCACTGTTGAAGAATCCAAAGGATTCGTAACAGAGCTGGAAGTAGTAGAAGGTATGCAATTTGACCGTGGCTACGCTTCCCCTTATATGATCACTGACACTGACAAGATGGAAGCGGTTCTGAACAACCCTTACATCCTGATCACTGACAAAAAAATCTCCAACATCCAGGAAGTTCTGCCTGTACTCGAGCAAGTCGTACAAAGCGGCAAACCACTCCTGATCATCGCTGAAGATGTTGAAGGCGAAGCGCTCGCTACTCTCGTAGTGAACAAACTGCGTGGTACCTTCACAGCTGTAGCGGTTAAAGCTCCTGGCTTCGGCGACCGCCGCAAAGCTATGCTGCAAGACATCGCTGCTCTGACTGGCGGGGGAG